>CAZNED010000002.1:0-93406 GCA_964572275.1 uncultured Candidatus Saccharibacteria bacterium | reverse complement strand
TAATAGGTTTTATAGCAATATTGATAAATGCGGTTAATTATGTTTTCAATCTAAACATCATCAAGCATCCAATATTTATCATAGGATTAATGCTTGTATTAATAGGAATGAAGATAGATTATAAAAATAAGAAATAATATTATGAAAAAAGAAAATTTAAAATATTTGAGTTATCTCGGTTTCTTGGGATTTCTTGGGCCTATCGGTTTGATACTATATATCTCAACCGGAAAAGATATCTTTGGTGGAATGATGGGTTTCTTCGGCTTTTTTGGTTTATTCGGTTTTCTTCCTACTGGGAAAAATAAAGAATAAAATCATTATTACGGCAAAGACGTTGCGGTATATTTCTATCAAGATATAATTGATTAAGGTATTTGGCTTATGGCTATTTCATAAGGAGGGGTACGAAAGTGGTTTACTCGGGCGGTCTTGAAAACCGCTGTCCTCACGGACTCGTGGGTTCGAATCCCACCCCCTCCGCCAGACTGTTTTAATTAATAAATATATTATGATTAACCTTCAGATTTATATCATTATAGCCATAATCGTTTTGGCAGTTATTTCTTTTTTCGTATTCTTTTTAGATAAAAGCAAGAGACGAAAAAAGTTAACACCTCTGGCAGCAATGGCTTTTTGTTTTGTGTTAGCCGGAATTTGTTTTGGCGAGAATAGATTAATCGGTTACGGTCTTATGGGAATCGGTATTATATTAGCGGTTCTCGATATCATTCAAAGCAAGAGAGTTAAAAATACAGATGAAAATATCGATCAAGGCATTTCCAAATGCCAATAAAAATAAAGTCGAGCAAATAGATCGGTCTAATTATTCTGTTTCAGTCAAGGAACCTCCAATCGGAGGAAGGGCCAATCAAGCCATCGTTGAGGTCTTAGCTCATTATTTCAAAATTCCAAATTCAAAGGTTTCTATTATAAGCGGAAGAACTTCTTCCAAAAAAGTGATCGAAGTCGATATTTAAAAATATAATTAATATTTATATGAAAAAACGAAATATTTTAAAATTGATTCTGGCGATATTAATTTGTCATTTGGCCGGTTTTATCGGCTCTTTATTCACTCGTCCGGCCATTGAGACGTGGTATGCTTCCCTTAACAAGCCATTGTTTTCGCCACCTAATTGGTTATTCGCTCCAGCCTGGTTGGCGCTATACACATTAATGGGAATAGCGTCATATCTTATTTGGAAAAATGGTTTTAAGGATCAAAAAGTTCGTTGTGCCACAATTATTTTTTACCTTCATTTATTTCTTAATGCCATTTGGTCCATTGCTTTCTTCGGAGCGAAGAGTCCATTGTTGGCGCTAATCATTATCTTTATTCTTTGGTTGCTAATCCTATTATTGATAAAGAAATTTTGGCCCATAAACAAAACGGCATCTTATTTATTGATTCCTTATGTTTTATGGGTCTCCTTTGCAGGGATATTGAATCTTTCCATCTGGTTGTTAAATTAATATGCCCTACAAAGAAGAATCAAGGGTTGCTGCGATTATTCCGGCTTTCAATGAAGAAAAAACAGTAGCACAGGTAATAGAAGCGGTTAAGTCATGCTCTTTAATTTCAGAGATTATCGTTGTTAATGACGGCTCTGATGACAAGACGGGCGCAATAGCTCAGGCAATGGGAGTTAGAGTAATCAGGCAGCCAAAGAATTTGGGAAAAGGACAGGCCATGCAAACTGGATCCACGGAGACAACGGCTTCAATATTGATTTTTATAGATGCTGATTTGATTGGATTGAAGGCTTACCATCTGGATCGAATGATTAACGCAATTAAAGAAGGGAATGCCGATATGAGCATCGGCGCCATTGATCGCCGTCGCCGCCTTGGCTTTATTTTTATGCACTTTTTTAATCATACTTACTCTCCTTTAGCTGGGACAAGGGCGATTAAAAGAGATTTTTGGGAAAAGGTTCCTTCGGAATATAAGAAGAAATTTCAGGTTGAAAGCGCTATCAGTTATTTGGCTAAAAAGCAATTTTGGCGGGTCAAGATAATATTACTTGACCAGGTAACTCATCTGGTCAAAGAGAAAAAACAAGGATTGGCCTTGGGATTCATTCGTCGTATAAAGATGTTTAGTCAAATCTTATGGATTAATATATTCATTCGATTTTTTGATGTTTGATTCACTCTCTAAACTTGGTTATAATGAATCAACGTATTCTTCAATATGGCAATTTACCATCAAGAAGGCATCTTAATTAGTCGCATTCCTGAAGAAGATTTGCATGATCTGATACACACATCTTCGGGGCCAGCTGTTTCTATATTCTTGCCGACGCAAAGGGTTGGTATTCATTTTAAAAAAGATCAGATAAGATTAAAAAATCTTTTAACTCAAGCAGAAAAAGAACTTTCAAATTTGGGTTATCGTTCTTTAGAAATATCAAAGATATTGAAACCAGCCTGGGATTTACATCAGAATTCTTTGTTCTGGAGTCATCAAGGAGAGGGATTGGTTATTTACATTGCTCCTGATGTTTTTCATTATTACCGTCTACCTTTTAGCGTTAAAGAATTCGTATCTGTTGAAAAGCGTTTTTATATAAAACCCCTTTTAGTACTTCTCGCTCACGATTGGAAATTTTATCTTCTGACGTTAAGCCAAAAAGGCGCCAATTTATTCCAGGGCTCGCCTTACCATTTGGAAAAAATAGAATCAATTTTATTACCGCAAGGAATTGGTGATACTGCACAAGAAGAACCTCGCAGTCATCTTAGTTTTCATAGCTTAGGGCAGGGCGGGAAAGCAATGTTCTATGGTCATGGCGGGTTAAACGAAGATTTAAAAGGAAGGATTATTCAATATTTCCAGAAAATAGATAAATCTGTAAATGATTTTCTAAAAGACGATCATTCACCGTTAATTTTAGCCGGAGTTGAATATTTTTTTCCCATGTATCAGAAAGTCAATAATTATCCTCGCTTGCTGGAAAATATGGTTCATGGCAATCCCGACAGGATGAATCCTAAGCGTTTACATGATGAGGCTTGGAGTATAATATCTCTTCATTTTGAGCACGAGAAGGATCAAGATTTGGAATCGTATCGGAAATTAAGTGGGACAGGTCGAACGTCTAATGATATAGCGGAAATCGTTAAAGCCGCCAGGCAGGGAAAGGTTAATATCTTGTTTGTTTCCTCCAATCAGAAAATATGGGGGAGATTAAATGAAGACACAAATGAAGTATTGATCCGACAGGATGACCCTGAGCCAGAAGATACTGATTTATTAGATTTGACAGCTAGTCTGGTATTTAAGCATAAGCAGAAAATACATGTGCTAGAATCAAGGGAAATGCCAGATGCACATTCTTTATCAGCCATTCTTCACTATTAATAAGTTATGAAGATTTTAAATAAAATTTTTCCTCATTTTGTTGGCATCGACATCGGTAGTGCATCAATCAAAGTAATGGAAGTTAATAGAGTCGGGAAGAAAGTAGTATTAAAAAATTATGTTTACATGGAATCGGCTACCTATGAGGGGAAGCCATTCCGATCTTTTGAGAAAGAAACTCTTTTCTTGGCAATTGATCAATCGGTTGATGCCATCAAAGCCTGTTTTGATGCTGCTGAAATGCATCCCCATAAAGTAGTTTTCTCATTGCCAGATTTTTCAAGTTTCTTCATTTCTTTTGAATTACCTTTAATGAGTGGCGGGGAGTTAACTAAGGCTATTAATTTTCATGCGTCTAAATATGTTCCAATCCCGATGGATGAAATCGTTTTGGATTGGAAACAAATTGGACCGTCTCCTCGAAAAAAAGAGAAGAAAGATGTTTTACATATCTTAGCGATTGCCATTCCCAAGACGACAATGGATCAGTATCGCGGAGTAGCCAATGCAGTGGGAGTTTCTAATTTTGTTCTAGAACCGGAAGCCTTCTCGCTATTTAGAGTTTTTGCCCCCAAAGACGACCAGCCTTTATGCATCATTGACTTCGGCGCCAAGAGCACAACATTAAGTTTCGGCGATAAAGATGGCCTGCAAAGCAGTCACAGCCTCGATGTGGCAGGCGAAAAGATTATTGAAGTACTTAAAGAAAGAATTGATCTCAAAGAAGAAGAAGCGAGGACACTGCTAAAAAAGAGTGGTTTTCTAAGCGATCAACCTGTTGTCTATGAAATTTTAGCCGAAACAATGAATCCGTTGATCGGTGCCTTTAATGAGTCTTGGCGAGCCATGCAAAAGAGGGGATCTGTTCTTGATCAACGTCCTAATGTTATTTTAGTAGGTGGTTTAGCGGGAATCCCGGGCATGAGCGACTATCTTAAAGATGCTCTTAATACAAATATACAAATTGGCAATCCTATGGCTGAAATAGAGTATCCGCCCGCTCTTGGGCCGATCATCAGGGAAATTGGACCAGCTTTCGGAGTCGCAGCGGGAGCTTCAATGCGTGTTTTTTAACGATGCTTTTTATTTTAACAAACTGTTGCTATAATAAAGACAGTTAATTATTTTTAAAAAAATGGTCGAGATTATTCCTCGCTCAAAAGCCCGTCCTCCATGGTGGATTAACGCCATATTGATTACAGCTTTAGTTTTTCTAGCTGCTGCTATTGGCGGTAAGATTGTTCTTCGTATTGCAGTCGACAATATAAGTCGAGAAATCGAAGACACAAAACAAAGGATAGTGGATTTGAAAACTTCAGCCAATGAAGAATTAGAGACACGATTATTAGGTTATCAGGCACAGCTTCGCAATTTTAATAAGATTTTCTCGCAAAGATATTTAATCTCAAAAGCATTGGATCTGATGGAGAACACTATTCATCCAGAAGTGATTTATAGTGATTTTTTGGTTGACGCTACAGAAGGAAGGATCCAAGCGACTGGTATTACTAAATCATATGGAGCCATCGGTGAACAACTCTTGGTTTTTAATAACGATGCCAGGATTAAAAGAGTCGAAACTAGTAATTACTCAAGAGACAAAGACGGTTGGATAAGCTTCCGTTTGATATTGGATTTTTATCAAACGGTTATCAATAAATAATTTATGAAGAACTACATTATTTCAGCTTTAATCATTTTCATAATTGCTCTAGGAATTATGATGTTTTTGACTCTTCCAGAATATGAGAAATTCGTGGGCTCAACACAGCAATTAAGAATGGATAAATCAGAATTGACGGAGCGAGAACAATATTTGTCAGATATGCTGGCTTTGTCGCAACGCCTCAGGCAACATCAAGTTGCTCTTGATAAAATCAGTTCAGCTTTGCCATCCTATCCCGATTTTCCATCGTTAATGATATTTTTGAACGAGAAAGCCAGCGAGAGCGGCTTAATCATTCTGCGGTCGGAAAATGTTTCAACCGTTTATCTTGCCGGATCGAATTCGACAGATGAGGGGGTTAATGAAATAAAACCAGTTAAATTTGAGCTTTCTTTGACCGGTAGATATCTTTCATTGAAGAATTTTGTCCGAACAGTAGAATCTTCTTCGCGTTTAATCCGCATATCTAGTATTACCGCTACTAAAGACCAAGATATTGATCGCCACATTTACCGCGTAACTTTTGAATCATTTTTCTATCAAAATTAATTTATCAATATTATGGCTGGCGAGCATGAATTAGAAAAAAACACAAAATACCTACTCTTATTTGTTTCTTTACTCTTATTGGCAGGAATTGCTTTTGTAGCCAATGGATTAATTAAGCCATGGCTGAGCTATAAGATGACCTTTTATCAAAGCCCCACGATAGAGATAAGTGAAGATTTTTTGAAATCATCTGATTTAAGTGGTTTGAATCAGTTTTATCACATAGCTTATCCGGACAAAGAAATCGGGAGAAGCGATATTCTTACTTGGCCGGAAACAACAAGCGAGCGCTAAAATAATTATGGATTTGCTTAGAGCCTTAGTTCAAAGAGGAAAATTAACTCAAAAGCAGGTTAAAGAAGTTAATGAAAAAATAGTTGAGACCGGACAACGTGCTGAAGAATTGATTATTTCTTCCGGAATGCTCAAAGAGTTAGAATTGTTCCAGGTCAAGAGCGAGATTCTGGACGTACCTCTTATCCAAGAAGTTCCGAAGTCGATCACTTCGGATGTTTTGAGTTTGATTCCACGCGATTCAGCCGAGCATTATAATTTGATTCCAATCGGCAAAAAAGACAATATTGTTGAGATTGGAATGATTTATCCGGAAGATCTTCAAGCCAAAGAAGCATTGAAATTTTTAAGTCGAAGGAGTGGTTTTGAGTATGTATTATTTTTAGTTTCTCCATCAGTTTTTCGTGGAATTTTAGATAGATATCAAACAGCCGAGAGAGAGGTGAAAGAGGCGCTTGAAGGGCTAGAAGATGAATTGGAAAAAGAAAAAGGAGAACTATCTTTGAAAGTTGATTCGGCTGAGATGGCTAGGACTATGGAGCAGGCTCCGGTTATTAAAATGGTGGCAGTGATCCTTCGTGAAGCAGTGGAGGGCAATGCTTCTGATATTCATATTGAGCCAATGCCCCAGAATCTCAGAGTTCGTTTTCGACTGGATGGGATGTTGCACGCCAGTCTTGTTTTACCTCTTAAAGTGCATTCAGCTATCATTTCTCGTTTGAAAATATTATCTCATTTAAAGATTGATGAGACGCGTATTCCGCAAGACGGACGTTTTTCTACTAGATTTCAAGATAGAAGAATTGATTTTCGTATTTCGACTTTGCCGACTACTCAGGGAGAAAAAGCCGCCATTCGCGTACTTGATCCAGAACAAGGTTTTGCCGAAGTCGATAAATTAGGCGCACTAGAAGAGCAGATTGATGTCTTGAGAGATGCCGTTAAAATTCCTTTCGGTATGATTTTAGCCACTGGCCCAACCGGTTCGGGAAAAACGACCACTCTTTACAGTTTATTGAGATTATTAAACCGAGAAGAAGTGAATGTTGTAACACTGGAAGACCCAGTAGAATATTTCATTGAGGGAGTGAATCAATCTCAGATTCGACCGGAAATAAATTATAGTTTTACAAGAGGTCTGCGCCAATTGGTCAGGCAAGATCCCGATGTTATAATGGTGGGTGAAATCCGCGATGATGAGACTGCTGATTTAGCCATTCATGCGGCTTTAACTGGTCATATTATTCTTTCGACTTTGCATACTAATAATGCTGCAGGAGTGATTCCTCGTTTAATTGATATGGGTGTTGACCCATTTTTAGTCGGACCGACTCTACGTTTTGCCATTGCTCAGCGTTTAGTGCGCCAGCTTTGCCCCGATTGCAAAAAGAAAATATTGGCTACAGAGACTCAAAGATCAATGATTGCCAAACAGTATAGCGAACTTCCGGTTCATTTGCGTGATAAATATGTTGTGCCGGATTCGCTTTATATCTATCAGCCGGTAGGATGTGAAGAGTGTAATTTTTCTGGATATCGAGGGCGTGCTGGTATCTTTGAGATTTTGAAAATGACTGATCGCTTAGCTGAAGTTTTAATGGGTAGTCCTAATGAAGAAAAGATATTAGAAGAAGCTAAGCGCCAGGATATGATTACCATGCGGCAGGCAGGCATGGTTCGAGTTGTCGAGGGCGTCACCTCGATAGAAGAAGTTATTCGCACAACTGCCGAAAATTAAATTGATTAAAAGTGACTATTTTAGATAAATTTGAAAATTGGTTAAAACAGGCTTTAGCGGCTGAAGCATCAGATATTCATTTTACAGTTGGGCATCCTCCGATACTAAGAATCGTTGGTCAATTAATTCCTTTGCCGGAGACAGATTCTTTGACTGCGGATTATACCGAAGAGTTATCTCGTGCTTTAATGAGTGAAGATCAATATAAATTGTTCTTAAAGAAAAAAGATATTGATTTTTCCTATCGTTCATTGGAAGGAACGCGATTCCGAACAAATGTCTTTTATCAAAGAGGGCAGGTGAGCTTAGCTTTGCGTGTAATCTCAAGCAAGATTAAAACTATTGAGGAATTGAATCTTCCTTTGATTTTAAAAGAATTTACTCACAATGCTCAAGGTTTTGTTTTGATTACAGGGGCTTCCAGCCAGGGAAAATCAACGACATTAGCCGCTTTAGTGAATGAAATAAATCAGCGGCAATCTAAGCATATTATTACTATTGAAGATCCAATAGAATACGTCTTTGAAGACCAATGTTCAATCATCGCTCAGCGAGAGATATCTTCTGATGCTATTAGTTTTCCAAGAGCGTTAAGATCAACGCTTCGAGAAGATCCGGACGTGATTGTTGTCGGCGAAATGCGTGATCTGGAAACAATCGCTACTGCTATTACGGCGGCTGAAACTGGCCATTTGGTATTCGCCACATTACATACTAATGACGCAGCCCAAACTATTCATCGTTTAGCTGATGTATTTCCGGCTGCTCAACAAAACCAGATTCGAGCGCAATTGGCCGGTTCTTTATTGGGAATTGCTTCGCAACGTTTAATTCCGGGACGGAATGGTGGGTTTATTCCAGCTTGCGAAGTATTGATCAATACTTCGGCAGTCAGTAATTTAATTCGCAAGAATGATATTGCCCAAATTCCATTAGTCATTCAAACTGGAGCGAATGTGGGTATGATATCCATGAATCAGTCGCTGGCTAACTTAGTGGATCAAGGCCAGATTGCTCCAGAAAAAGCGCTTGCTTATTCCTTGCGACCAAATGAACTCAGGGATATACTTATTAGATTAAGCTAAATATGGATTTTAAATATCAAGCTAGAGACCAAAAAGGGGCGAAACAAGATGGAATAATCAGAGCCGTTAATGACGAGGCGGCTATTCGAGAGTTACAGAAACAAGGACTTTATGTTATCTCTCTTGGATCGGCTGAGAAAAAATCGATTTGGAAGAGGGATATTGTTTGGCAAAAAAAAGTTTTGGTTCGCGATATAGCAGCTTTTTCAAGACAATTCGCGGTTATGATTCAAAGCAATATTCCGATTGTTTCAGCCTTGCAGGCCCTAGCGCGGCAAACCGACAAGAGCAGTTTTCGGACTATTATATTAGATGTGGCAGCGCGAGTAGAAGAAGGTATGGCCCTATCTCGAGCCTTGGGAGAGTATCCTAAGGTTTTCAATTATTTCTTCATCAGCGTCATCCAGTCCGGAGAAGCTTCTGGGCGCATGGGCGATTCATTGAATTATCTGGCCGATCATCTAGAGAGAGAATATAAATTACGCTCTCAGATTAAGACGGCTATGATCTATCCGATATTTGTTTTGTTTGTTACGATCATCGCTTTTATCGTATTGACAGTAGTCGTTATTCCCAATCTATTAAAAGCCTTAGAGCAATTTGAAGAAAGTTTACCGGCGGTAACGCATGTTGTCTTGTTTATATCCAGCTTCATGACTAGTTGGGGCGGTATTATTGCAATACTATTCTTAATTGGAGGAATCATCGCCTTAGTTTATTGGTTCAAAAGTGAAAAAGGAAAATTGGTTCTTGACCGTTGGGTACTAAAACTTCCTTTCGGCTTAGGACTATTCTTCCAGAAATTTTATTTAACTCGTTTTGCTCAAAATTTATCGGTCTTAGTAGAAGCCGGTTTGCCCATCTCTGATGCTTTAAAAATCACAAGCGATATTGTTGGTAATACTACTTATGCAGATGCATTGGAAAAAGTTCAAGTTAGGGTGGTCAGGGGAGAGAGAATCAGCGGCACATTAAAGGCTTATCCTGATCTTTTCCATCCATTCGTTGTGCAGATGATTGAAGTCGGAGAACAGACTGGGCAAGTGGGAACAATTTTAGGGAAGGTGGTCGATTTTTACCAGGAAGATATTTCTAGAACCATTGATGGTTTAGCCAGCATTGTTGAACCAGTTTTAATTTTACTCTTAGGAGGTATGGTTGGATTTTTAGTACTGGCTGTATTCTTACCGATATTCACAGTCCAGATGGCTGCTTTGGGCGGATAAGCTATATTGAAAATTTTCATTCGCTTGCTATAATTCATTAGATTTAAAAAAATTAATCAATTCATTATGAATAATAAAGGTTTTACGTTGATTGAGTTATTGACCGTTATCTCAATTATTGCCATTTTAGCCGCTATTACTCTGGTTACCTTTCCGGCAGCCACCAATAGAGCTAAAGACGCACGCATCATTAATGCTATGCAGCAATTAAGGACGGCTTCCGAAGCAAGCAAGGGTGTTTATGGTGATTATAGTGAAGTAAAAAAGGCGGGGAGCGCAGATGCAACGATAGTTACCTTAATGGCTGAGATAGCAGCACAGAAGGCGGGCGAGCCGGCAGAAGTTAATATAACAGCTGTAACAGCTGCAGAATATTGCATTGAGGTCGCTTTAGTGTCCGGAAGATATTGGTGTATTGATAGCAATATGTTTTCGGATTATTTGAGTGCTACCACTTGTGCTTCTGATAATATCGCTTGCGAATAAATTCGTTTATTTCTTAAAAAGCCTGCTTCTGCAGGCTTTTTGTTTAATGTTATAATAAATTATGAGCTTTTGGTTTTATTTCTTTATATTTATTTTAGGAATCAATTTAGGAAGCTTTATCAATGCTTTTAATTATCGATTGTATGTGGGCGAAAACATTCTAAAAGGACGCTCTCATTGCCCTAAATGTCAACACATTCTTACCTGGCGAGATTTGATTCCATTATTTAGTTTTTTATCTTTAAAGGGTAAGTGTCGTTATTGCCATCAATCAATAAGCTGGCATTATCCTGCAGTAGAATTAAGTGCCGGATTATTATTGCTAATAATTTGGATTTTTTCAGCTAATTATGTATTAGCTTCTTTTTATAGTTTAATTTTCCTTATTCTTTTAACCCTGGCGGCATTTGATCTAAAATATTACCTAATTCCTGATAGTTTATTATTAGGCTGTTTGGCGATAAATATTCTTTTTTGGATTTGGCAAACATATAAATTTTCGGGCAACTGGCTTGGAGTTTCTATGAAGTCTGGCGTTATGGCCGGGGCATTAGGTTTTGTATTTTTGGGATTGATCTATATATTGACTCGCGGACGGGGAATGGGCTTCGGAGATGTAAAATTGATATTTGTTATCGGATTAATTATTGGTTGGCCGAATATTATACCCGCCGTCTTTTTAAGCTTTTTTATCGGTGCTATAATAGGCCTAGCTTTAGTGGGAATTGGTCGCAAGAATATTAAAGAGGCGTTGCCATTTGGCCCATTTTTATTTTTAGGTGGGTTGATATCTGCATTATGGGGAGCGCAAATAATTAATTGGTATCTTTCATTATTTTTTTAGATGAATAAAGGCTTTACAATGGTTGAATTAATGGTTTCCATAACCATTATGGCCTTGATGGCAGGAGCGGTTTTATTTAATTGGCGGCCTACGGAACAAACTTTTGCATTAATGCGATCGGCCCACCAAATAGCTGATGATTTCAGGCGAGTTCAACAAATGGCTGTTTCAACAGAAGCATTTACTTGCGATGAAACAGATCCTGATTATAGTGGTTATGGTATTTATTTGAATATAAGCCAACCAACAGAATATCTTATCTTTGAAAATTGCAATAATGTGAATTGGACTTATTCTAATCCTGAAGATTTGATAAAAGAAACTCAAAGATTAGAAGAAGGAGTCAAGATTCAAGGTATGACAATAGGAGATCCGGCCTCGGCAGCAAGCGTTGTTTTTGTTCCGCCCAATCCGATAATCTATATTAATAGTACAAGCGAAGGCGTAGATTTAATCATTACATTAGAACTGATAGATGATGTTTCGCGCACCAAGCAAATTAAAATTAATACTGCTGGTCGGGTAGAAATTAATTAAATGAAGTCAGCCGGATTTACTTTATTGGAAATGATTGCAGCCATCACAATCTTGATCGGTGGTGTTTTGGTTGTTTATGGTTCCTCGGCTCGCATGCTAGCTTATACTTATAATAATCAGTATCGCTTAGTGGCTTCTTATCTAGCTCAAGAAGGAACAGAAATAATTAGAAATATTAGAGATCAAAATTGGGTGGAAGGAGCTGAAGATTGGCGAGAAGGATTAAGTATTGGAGACTGGAGAGTGCAATATGATAGTGAGGCACTAATGGTTTATGGCGATACGCCATTGCTTCTATCTGAAGACGGTCAATATAGCTATGGAGTTGGAGAGGAGACTATTTTTAAACGTAAAATAAGTATTACTCATCCAACGGATGATTCTGTTAAAATTCTGGTTGAGGTTGCTTGGCCTTATGATAAAGGTCAATCAGTGCAAGCCGAAAAAATTCTTTATAATTGGTTTTAATGAAACATAATTTAATTCAAGGATTTACTCTAGTTGAATTATTGACGGCAATGACCTTATTTTTAACCGTTTCAGCCATTGTTTTTGGAGGAGCGGCATCATTGATGCGCTATCAAGAACAAATGATAGTTATGCAAGGAGTATTTAATGACAGCTCTTATGCATTAGAAACGATGAGTCGCTTCATTAGAATGGCTCGTCGTGATGCTACGGGTGATTGCATTACATTGGGAAGAAATTTTGAAAATCCGGGATCAGACGTAACGAATATTCGCTTTTTAGATTATGATGGAGTATGCCGCAGATTTTTCTTGGAAGCTGGCCAGATTAAAGAAGAAACTGGTTCTGGGTCAGTGGCTTTAACTTCAAGTAATCACGATATTAATGTCCTCTCTTTTGTTATTATCGATGAAGAAGGAAAACAACCCAGAGTAACGATAGATCTAAGAATTTCTCATGATTCGTTAACCAATGATTTGAGTTTGCAAACAACAGTTTCACAACGCAATTTAAACCTTTAATATGTTTTATTCCGAAAAAGGCATAGCATTATTTCTCACAGTGATTATTCTAGGAACGATCTTGGGTATGATTTTAGGACTTAGCTCTTTAGTATTGCGCCAAATTGCTACAGTTTCTGGGTTAGGGGAATCGGTAATCGCAATACACGCCGCTGATTCGGGGATAGAGAGACTGGTTTACGAATTAAGGAAGAATAGTTATGTATTTAGCTGCACGCCACCATGTGAAATAACTGACATTATCTGGGATGATTTTGATGATGAGGATTTATCGTATAGCGTCTATTACCAAGCTGAAAGTCCTCAATTGATTATTCGTTCTGTTGGACAATATCGCCAGACGCGAAGAGCTATAGAAGTTACTTTTTGATTTTATGGAGGATAAAAAGGAGGCGGTTTCTCGAATCGCTAGATTAAGGGAGGTAATTAATCATCATAATTATCTTTATCATGTTTTGGATAATCCGGATATTTCAGATGCGGTTTTTGATTCTTTAAAAAAAGAACTAAAAGAATTAGAACAAAAATATCCTGATTTAGTAACACCTGATTCTCCTACGCAAAGAGTAGGCGGGCGGCCACTAGATAAATTTGTCAAAGTAGCGCATAAACAGCCAATGCTTTCGATTGATGATGCTTTCGAAGAGGAGGAATTAAAGAGATGGTTTGATTATATTCAAAAATTGGCCGGTGAAGAAAAAAAGATTTCTTTATTTTGCGAACATAAAATAGACGGACTGGCCGCAAGCTTGATTTATCGCAAAGGAATTCTAGTGCAAGGAGCCACTCGGGGAGACGGATATATTGGGGAAGATGTGACGGGCAATTTGAAGACGGTAGGAGCCATTCCCCTAAGATTAAGCATAAAAAAAGAATTACCTTCTCTTTGGAAAAAAGAGTTAATGGAATTAATTGAGAATGGTAAAATAGAAATTAGAGGAGAGATTTATTTAAATAAAAAAGATTTTGAAATATTCAATCAACAAAGAGTAAATAATAATCAGGAGACATATGCTAACCCTCGAAATTTAGCAGCGGGAAGCATCCGACAGCTTGATCCGCGGATTGCCAGTCAACGCCGGCTTAAATTCATGGCTTATGATCTTATGGCTGAATTGGGCCAACAATATCATAGCCAAGAGCATCAAATTCTCGAAGCGCTAGGTTTCAAAGTTGATAAAGGGAGAATTTGTAAATCTTTAAATGAAGTCATCGATTTCTGGCATAAAATTCATGCGATAAGAGAAGAAATCCCTTATCAGATAGATGGATTAGTTCTGATTGTTGATGACAATGCAATTTTTAAATCTCTGGGTACGGTTGGGAAGGGTGCCCGTGGCACTAAGGCACTTAAGTTTATCGCTGATCAGGCAACTACCAAAATTAATAAAATTATTTGGCAAGTTGGACGAACCGGAGCAGTTACGCCAGTGGCAGAGTTTTTGCCGATTAATATAGGAGGGGTTGTGGTTACGCGCGCAACCCTTCATAATGCCGATGAAATCAAAAGATTGAATTTAAAAATCGGAGATACTGTTATAGTGGAGCGATCTGGGGATGTTATTCCAAAAATTATCAGAGTTTTAGAAGAATTAAGAGATGGGTCGGAAAAAGAATCTGTTTTAGACGATAAATGTCCTGTTTGTAATCATAAATTGTTTCGTCCTGAAGGAGAAGTGATTTGGCGATGCATTAATACCGCTTGTTCAGCTCGACAACTTCGTTTCTTATCTCATTTTGTTTCACGCAAAGCTTTTGATATTGGGGGGTTGGGACCGCGCTTGATAGAGAAATTATATCAAGAAAGACTGATTAAAAATGCTGATGATATCTTCCGACTTAAAGAGGAATTATTGATTGGTTTGGAAGGGTTAGGTCAAAAATCAGCTAATAATCTGATCAAATCAATTCAATCACGTAAAATAATATCGTTTGATAGATTTTTAACAGCTCTGGGAATGCCAATGGTTGGCACTGAAAAGGCTCGCCAATTAGCTACATGCTTTAAATCTATTGAGTCATTGGTTAAAACCAACATTGATCAGCTTAAAATTTTACCTGATATTGGACCGGAAACGGCTTCAGCGATCAAGGCATGGATGAATGATTCAACTAATCTTAAATTAATTTCAAATTTGATTGATTTAGGAATCGAGGTAACATCTTATCATTCCAAAAAGTCAAATCAGTTGGAAGGACAACGCTTCGTCATTACGGGGATTATGAATAAGCCTCGCTCGACTTTGAAAGACATGATAGAAGCCAAAGGAGGACAGGTTTCAGAATCTGTTTCAAGTCAAATAAATTATGTATTGGTTGGACAGAATCCAGGCCAGAAATTTAACAAAGCAAAAGAATTAGGCGTGAAGATAATTTCTGAAGATGAATTCGAGAAAATGATTCATGATTAAGTCCTTATTTCTAAAATGGGACAACTTAATGGTTGGAGCGGCTATGCTATTAAGCGTGCTGGGCCTTTTGGCTATTTATAGTGCGTCTTCTTATAAACAAGATTTTTCGGATTTCTATAAACAGTTTTTATTCTTGGGACTTGGCGTAATCTTAATGATAGCGGTCTCACATTTTGATTATCGAAAATTACGAGGTAATTCTTATTTTGTTTTGACAGTTTATTTGATTCCATTAATCAGCTTACTCGGTTTATTCTTAATGCCTGCTATTAGGGGATCTCGCCGATGGTATGCATTGGGTCCAGTTAATTTTGATCCGATGCCTTTTATGGCTTTAGGGTTGATTATTATTTTAGCTAAATTTCTTTCTCAGAGATATGCAGAATTGCATCGCTTTCAGTATCTTATTTTATCGGGATTTTATGCTTTTTGGCCAATCTTATTTATCTTTTTCCAGCCAAATTTTGGAGGAGCCATGCTATTCCTTTTATTATGGCTCGGAATTATTTTGTTTTCCGGAATTAAAACATCGCATCTATTGTTTCTTTTAATAGGCCTTGCTTTAATCGGATTGATTTTATGGTCTTTTGGATTAGAAGATTATCAACGTCAGAGAATCGTCAGTTTTTTGGGCTGGCAAGATGATCCGCTAGGAGCATCTTGGAATATTGATCAATCTCGCGTCGCAATCGGATCTGGAAAATTATTAGGTAAAGGATTATTATCGGGATCACAGGCAAAATATGGTTTCTTACCTGAGGCTAAAACAGATTTTATCTTTGCTGTTATTGCGGAAGAGACGGGCTTCATAGGAATATTGGTAGTTTTTGGTCTCTTTACTCTGATCATCTGGCGATTATTGAGTATTTGCTTTCGTTCAATCAATAATTTCGGCCAACTTTATTGTGTGGGTTTGATTATTTTTTTAACAACAAGCATCTTCATTAATGTCAGCATGAATCTTGGTTTATTACCTGTTGTGGGATTGCCATTACCTTTTGTTAGTTACGGAGGATCGTATTTGATAGCTCTTTATGTCGGACTTGGCATGGCCTTAAGTATTCGTCGTTATGGAACAACTTGACATTTTTTTGTAATTGTCTATTCTTAAAGGGAATGATAACGGATTTCATTTCTTGCTAAGGTAGAATTTATTTCTTGTCCGGAAGACAAATTGCCGGGCTTGTTTTCTTGTTTAAGATAAATAGGCCAGGTTGCTCTTTTAAAAAATAATTATGGGCTATGAATACTATTAAAAGGTTTTCAAAAACAACGCTTCCTTTTACTCTGCCAAATTTCTTGGATCTGCAGAATAAAAGCTGGGAAAGGTTCTGGGATGAGAAGATAGAAAAATTGTTTCAAGAAGTATTTCCAGTTCCGGATTATAGCGGCAAGCGTTTTCAATTAGAATTCCTTGGTTTTGAACTAGGAGAAGCTAATTTTTCGACTTATTTAGAAGCCAAGGAAAAAGATGAATCTTATACAGCCCCGCTTAAAGCTCGTTTTCGTTTAATTAATTTAAAAAACAAAAAGACAAAAACGGAAGAGGTCTTTTTGGCTGATTTTCCGATAATGAGCGCTCGGGGATCTTTTGTTATTCGCGGTGTTGAGCGAGTTTTAGTGGCGCAAATTATACGTTCTCCGGGGGTATTTTTTGAGGGAGAAAAAATTGGGGATCGAAATTATTTTGGAGCAGTGATGATCCCTGATCGAGGAAGTTGGTTGGAATTTGAAACTGACCATAGCGGAAGGATACAGATTAAGATTAATCGGCGTAAAAAAGTTTTAGCAACAACATTCTTAAGGGCTCTGGGTTATTCAACTAATTCCGAGATTGAAAAATTGTTCAAAGATGTTGATACTGGCTCAATTTCTTTCATAAAAAATACTCTTGAAGAAGATGCTACCCAGAATGGGGACGAGGCGGCTGTTGAGATATATCATCGCTTGCGACCAGGAGAGATGGTCACGCCTGATACGGCTAAAGAATTCTTAAAGAATATGTTTCTTAATTTTTCTCGTTATGATTTAGCGGAAGTTGGTCGCTGGAAGATTCGAGAAAGATTAATTGAAAGAAAGGATAGAAAATCCATTTCCCTAGATGATAGAGTGCTGCATCCTAAAGATGTGGTAGCGACGATTCGTGAAATTATTAGACTTAATAATAATCCCGAAGCTCAATCTGACTCTATAGATCATTTAGCTAATCGTCGCATCCGAGATCTCGCAGAATTATTACAAGGCCAATTGAGGATCGGTTTAGCTCGCATTCGCCGCGTGACTCAAGACAGAATGTCTACCTTAAATGAAGCGGAGATCAGTCCTTCGCGTTTAATTGACCCCAGATTATTGGCTGTCTCTTTGCAGAATTTCTTCGGAGTCTCGGCATTTTCACAATTTATGGATAGCGATAATCCATTAGCTGAGATAGAGCATAAGAGACGTTTATCTGCCACTGGTCCAGGGGGATTGACGAGACAGCGTGCCGGTTTTGATGCACGAGACGTGCAACCATCACATTATGGTCGTATTTGTCCAATTGAAACGCCTGAAGGTCCTAATGTTGGATTAGTCAACCATCTGACAGTTGTAGCCGAAATAAATGAATATGGATTCATTGAGACTCCATACTTTAAAGTTAAGAATGGAACTTTAACAAACGAAGTTGTTTATTTAAATGCGCAGGAAGAAGAGAATTATTATATTGCTCAGGCTGATGAAATAATCGATAACCAAAATCGTATCGTCAATAAAAAAGTGGATGCTCGCTTCCAGGGTCGTCCGGTGGTAGCTGATCGAACAAATATCGATTTCATAGATGTTTCACCAAACCAAACCTTAAGTATTGCCGCGAGTTTGATTCCTTTTTTATGCAATGATGACGCTAATAGGGCCTTAATGGGTTGTAATATGCAGCGGCAAGCTGTGCCTCTAATTAATGCTGAATCTCCCTTGGTCGGAACAGGCATGGAAGAGAAAGTTGCGCGCGAATCAGGCCGTGTTTTATTAGCAGAAGAGGCGGGAATAGTTAAAGATGTCGATGGGAAACATATCAAAATTAATAATAAAATTTATCTTCTTCAAAATTTTGTAAGAGGCAATCAATTTACTTGCTATCATCAACAACCGATTGTTGATAAAGGGCAGAAAGTAAAGAAAGGAGATGTCCTGACAGATAGCTCTTCAATCGTTGATGGCCGTTTAGCCCTAGGCACCAATATTACGGTGGCATTCATGCTTTATCGAGGAATGAACTATGAAGATGCGGTTGTGGTTTCAGAGAGATTGGCTAAAAATAATACTTTTGCTTCAATCCATATAGAAGATTTTGTTTGCGAAGTTCGCAATACTAAACTTGGTCCGGAAATAACAACATCTGATATCCCCAATGTTGGAGAAGAGAAATTAAAAGATCTTGATGAGCGGGGTATTGTCCGAATTGGAGCTGAAGTCGGACCGGGCGATATTCTAGTTGGAAAGATATCACCCAAGGGACAGATAGAACTTTCGCCGGAAGAGAGATTAGTGAAAGCGATCTTTGGAGAGAAGGCGAAAGAAGTGAAAGATACTTCTTTGACTATGCCTTACGGGAAGAAAGGCCGCGTGGTGGGGGTGCATGTTTTTTCTCGTGATCGGGGAGATAGATTGGAATCCGGTACTTTACAAAAGATCAAGATTGAAGTCGCTCAAATTCGTAACATTGAAGTGGGCGATAAAATATCTGGCCGCCATGGGAATAAAGGTATTATTGCCGAAATTTTGCCAGAAGAAGAAATGCCTTTCTTGGAAGACGGGACACCGATAGATGTTATTCTTAGCCCGATGGGAGTTGTTTCGAGAATGAATGTCGGACAAATATTAGAGACACATTTAGGTTGGGCGGCTGAAAGATTGAATCAATCGGTTACTGCTCCGGCTATGATTGGGGTAGCAGAAGAAGAAATTAAAAATGAAATGAAAGCTGCCGGATTACCTGAAAATGGACAAGTAACTCTTTATGATGGTCGCTCAGGTGAAAAATTCGAACATCAGATTACAGTTGGGAAAATGTATATGCTTAAATTGCATCATATGGTGCAAGATAAAATTCATATGCGTTCCATCGGCCCGTATTCATTAATTACGCAGCAACCCTTAGGCGGTAAAGCTCAATTCGGAGGTCAGCGCTTCGGAGAAATGGAAGTTTGGGCCCTAGAAGGCTATGGAGCGGCCTATACGCTACAGGAAATGATGACCATTAAGTCGGATGATATCCGCGGACGCTCTGAAGCATATGAAGCCATCTTAAGAGGGAAACCGATCGAGAATTATTATCGGCCGGCTTCATTAATTCTTTTGCTTAATGAATTAAAATCTCTGGCGCTGGATATTCAGATCCAGGGACAGGATTAATACAATTTTGATATGTCTGCACCAACTAAAAACAAAATTTCAGTCCTGATTAAATTGGCTTCTCCTGAAACAATTCTTAAATGGAGCCATGGAGAGGTTACTAAGCCGGAAACCATAAATTATCGGGCAGGCAAGCCTGAAAAAGGAGGACTGTTTTGTGAAAAGATTTTCGGACCTACGAAAGATTATCAGTGTTATTGCGGTAAATATAAAGGGGTGCGTTATAAAAACATTGTTTGCGATAGATGCGGAGTCGAGGTAACAAAATCCTCGGCCAGAAGAGAAAGAATGGGGCATATTGAATTAGCGACACCAGTTGCTCATGCCTGGTTTTTACGTCGGGCGCCGTATCGCATGAGTACAGTGTTAGGCATATCTACTCGTAAATTAGAACGAGTGATTTACTTCGCCGCTTATTTGATCGTAAAGGTGAACGAAAAAATAAAAGAGAAAATGGCTCAAGAGATAGAGGATGAATTCAAGGAAAAGTCAAAAGAAGCTTCGCCAGAAGATTTAGAAAATTTGAAAGAAATCAGGCGCCGAGCGCATCAAGATCTCAATGCGATTGAACCGTTGAAAGTAATCTCGGAAAAAGAATATCGCTCACTGGCACTCCGTTTTGGTGCTTGTTTTGAAGCCCGAACTGGAGCAGAGGCGGTTCGCCGAACAATGGCTGAGATGGATTTGCCAAAAGAGATAAGTACTCTTTCGGATCAATTGAAAGAAACGGGTAGCGATGCATTATCAAGCAAGATCTCTGAGAGAATGCGCCTTTTGAGAGAGATGTATGAATCTGATATACGTCCAGAATGGATGTTCATGACTATTCTACCAGTCTTGCCTCCAAATCTGAGACCTATGGTCCAATTAGACGGAGGTCGCTATGCTTCATCTGACATAAATGATCTTTATCGACGAGTGATTAATCGCAATAATAGATTAAAGCATTTATTGGAAATTGACACGCCGGAAATAATCATCCGTAACGAGAAAAGAATGTTGCAAGAAGCAGTTGATGCTCTTATTGATAATAGTGCGCGAACCGGCATCGGAGGGAGAAGGAAATTACGCTCTTTAACGGATAATATTCAGGGGAAAATGGGTCGTTTTCGCCGTAACTTGCTTGGTAAGAGAGTGGATTATTCTGGTAGATCAGTTATTGCCGTCGGTCCGGAATTGAAATTAACAGAGTGTGGGTTACCCAAGAAAATGGCTCTGGAACTATTCAAGCCATTCGTCATAAAGAAACTCTTAGATCAAGAAATTGCTTATAATATCAGAGGGGCCTCACGATTAATCGAAAAAGGAATTCCTGAGGTTTGGAATATATTGGAAGAAGTGGTTCGTGGCAAGGTGGTATTACTAAATCGAGCCCCTACATTGCATCGCTTAGGGATCCAAGCATTTTATCCCACTTTAATAGAGGATAATGCTATTAAAATTCATCCCTTGGTCTGCGCTGCATTCAATGCTGATTTTGACGGAGATCAAATGGCTGTGCATGTACCATTATCAAAACAGGCACAAAAAGAGGCAAGGGAAATTATGCTCTCGGGCCATAATTTGCGTAAACCAGCTACTGGCTTACCAATAGTTTCACCTAGCCAAGATATCGTTTTCGGAATTTATTATTTGACAGGATCAGAAGAAGAGCCAGAAGAGAAGAAAATTAAGTATTTCAGTAGTATTAATGAAGCGATGTTGGCTCATAGTCAAGGATATATCAATCTCCGTACGCCCATCCGAGTGATGATGCAGCTAAGCACTGGGCAACAGGCAGAATTATTCAAAACAACGATTGGCCGCATTATTTTCAACGAAGGATTACCGTCTAAATATCCCTATCATAATAAACAAGTAGATGGTCGCGCTTTAAGTAGAATCATCAATGATATTATCGAGGGTTATGGCAATGAAGAGGCTCAGGTTTGTCTAGACAGAATCAAAGAACTTGGTTATGAGCACTCTACTTTAGCCGGTATTAGTTTAGGAATGGATGACTTTATTATTCCTCGAGATAAAGCTAAGATTTTAGAATGGGCTGATTCCAAAAACGAAGAATATTCCGCAAAATTTCGACAGGGAAAAATAAATGCTAATGAAGAGAGACGTCTTAATATCGGAACGTGGCAGGAAGCCAAGAAAAAAGTTCAAGATGCGATGAAGGCCAATATTCCGTCGACTAATCCTATTTATCTTATGGTTGAGTCTGGTTCTCGCGGTTCTTGGTCTCAAGTTGTCCAGATATCAGGAATGAAAGGGTTAGTTTCTAATCCAGCCGGTCGTATTATTACTTTACCAGTAAGAAATTCTTTTAAGGAAGGTTTAAGTATCTTGGAATACTTTATTTCAACACACGGAGCACGCAAGGGAACAGCTGATAAAGCTCTTAGAACTTCAGTCGCTGGATATTTAACCCGTCGACTTGTTGACGTAGCGCATGAAACAATTATTTGGGAAGATGATTGTGGCGACAAAGATGGGCTAGAGATTTTTCGAACAGATGCTGATGCCATCAATCAGAATTTCGTTTTTAAGATTGTCGGACGTTATACACTTGAAGATATTATAGATCCAAAAACTAAAAATAAGATTGTTAAAAAGGGAGATATTATCAACTGGAATCAAGCTCGAGAGATTGATGCGCTCCAGATCAGTAAAGTAAGAATACGCAGTCCTTTAACTTGTAAATCAGCAGGTAGTATTTGTCGTCATTGTTACGGTTGGGACCTTGGTCGTAATGATTTGATTGGCTTAGGCGAAGCAGTAGGGGTAGTTGCTGCTCAATCTATTGGAGAGCCTGGAACTCAATTGACAATGAGAACATTTCACACTGGCGGTGTGGTTGAAAGCGGTGATATTACACAAGGATTGCCTAGAGTTGAAGAAGTTTTTGAAAATCGCATACCAAAAGGAGCAGCAGCTGTTGTTATTCGAGAAGGAAAAGTGACTAAGATAGATCGAGCCAAAGGGGTGATTAAGGTTGAATCGTTGACTAAGAAATCACAAAATCGCGGAAAGTCATATCGTCTTTTGGCTCATCACGAGGCTTTGGTTAAGGTGGGCGATAAAGTAAAACCTGGTCAACCTCTGAGCCAAGGTAGTCTGCCCTTGGATTTAATTTGGCGATATCAAGGCGTATTGGCAACGCAGAGATATATTATTCAAGAAATTCAAAGAGTTTATGTGACGGCCGGGGTTAATATTCATGACAAGCACATAGAAGTAATTGCGCGTCAAATGTTCTCACGTGTTAAAGTTGTAGAGAGCGGGGACGGTCCATGGGTAAAAGGGAAGATTGTTGACCGTTTTGACATAGACGAAGCGAATCAACGTCTCAAGAAAGAAAAGAAGAATTTAGTGAAAACAGAACAAATTTTACTGGGAATATCGAGAGTGTCTTTAAATTCAGGAAGTTTCCTTTCGGCAGCATCATTCCAACAAACATCGCAAGTACTAATTGAAGCCTCTTTGCGCGGTAAAAGAGATAAATTGCAGGGTCTCAAAGAGAATGTTATAATAGGCCGGGTGATCCCAGCCGGGACGGGATACCAGCAAGAAAAATAATTCTCGGTTTTCTTATATGGGAAAAAGAAAAACCCAGCAAGAAAAGCCGCCTCGATTATCTCCGGAATTAAAAAGGAAGGTGGCGGCTGTTTTGTTCTTGTTAGGCGCTGTTATTATAATTTTATCATTCTTTGAGCTAGCCGGCATTGGCGGATCTTTTATCCTTAAATTTTTATCACTTATTCTAGGGCATGCTTCTTTTTTCTTGCCACTATTTTTAATTATCAGTGGTATATCTCTCTGGAAAATTGAAGTGGCTCACGGCGGATGGCTAGCTATTTTGGAGATAGTTTTATTTTTAGTTGGCTCGGCTGGTTTGTGGTCAGTATTCTCAATTTATCAAATAGAAGATCCTGCTTTTTTAGGTCAATATGCTCATAATGGAGGATGGATTGGCCATATTTTGGCTTGGCCGGTTTTTAGATTATTCGGATTATGGGTAAGTTTAATCATTTTCTCTGGTCTATTATTAGGTGGGCTGATCACTTTCTTTTATCCATTTTGGCGGAATTATCGAATGAAAAAAGCAGATATTCTTTCTGGTGAAAAACAGATTACAGCTAATGTTCCTGTCCAAGAAATCAAATCCAAGATTATGGTGACACCGAAAGTAGACTGGAGCCGGAAGCAAGTCGAAATAAATAATAAAGTTGAAGAAAAGAAAGAAAGTAAACCTGCCGTTAGTTCCAATATTAAAACGAATGATAAGCGCATTGCCGATGGTTATAAGATACCACCAGTAGATTTATTAGCTCCAGATAAAGGACGTCCGGACACCGGTGATCTTAATATCAATTCAAAAACAATCGAAGAAACATTGGGTAGCTTTGGCGTTCCAGTGGAAGTTGTAGAAATAAATGTAGGTCCGACAGTGACACAATATGCTTTCAGGCCATTAGAGGCTGTTAATCTATCAAAAATAACCTCTTTATCTCGCAATATTTCTTTGGCTTTAGCGGCTCATCCCATAAGGATAGAGGCTCCCATTCCGGGTCGTTCATTGGTGGGAATAGAAGTCCCCAATAGAGAAAGAGTGATGGTCCGTTTGAGAGAATTATTAGCTGATTCTCAGTTCAAAAATGATCCGATTCCTTTGAAACTTTGCTTAGGGCGAGATGTGACGGGTGCTCCTACATACGCTGATTTGGAAAAAATGCCTCATCTATTAGTTGCGGGTTCGACTGGTTCAGGCAAAACAATCGCATTGAATAATTTGATTTTAAGCATGCTCTATCGAAATAGTCCTCAGCAACTTAATTTCATCATGGTAGACCCGAAACAAGTGGAATTTTCTGGCTATAACGATTTACCGCACCTTCTTTGTCCGGTTATATCTAACCCGATAGAGGCTGTAAATGCTTTAGAATGGTTGGTTGGAGAGATGGAGCGAAGATTTAGTTGTATTTTGAAACATAAAGTGCGTAATATCCAAGATTATAATCAATTGAGGATAAAGGATAAAAGCCTGGATCCTTTACCATATATTGTTGTTGTAGTCGATGAATTGGCTGATTTAATGATGTCCCGCGGTCGGGAAATTGAAGCAACTATAGTTCGCTTGGCTCAAAAAGCACGAGCTGTTGGTATTAATCTGATAGTAGCGACGCAAAGGCCTTCAGTCGAAGTTATTACTGGTCTTATCAAGGCTAATATTAATACGCGTATAGCATTTCAGGTTCCATCGCAGATTGACTCTCGAACGATTTTAGACATGGCAGGGGCAGAGAAATTGCTTGGAAGAGGCGATATGCTTTTCATTTCGGCAGACAGTTCTAAGCCTAAAAGAATTCAAGCTGCTTATGTCTCTGAAAAAGAAGTGGAAAATGTCATTAATTTTATTATTAAAAATAATCAAGGCAAGCTAGGCGAGACGGCCTTGGAAACATCTTTGCGCCAAAATGCGGAACGATTGCATGACAATCCTGGTTATGGATTAGATAAGGACCCCTTATTTGAAGATGCCAAAAGGATTGTAGTTGAAGCTGGAAAAGCATCAGCTTCATTATTACAGCGCCGTCTTTCAGTTGGTTATGCTCGAGCCGCTAGGTTATTAGATATGTTAGAATCTGAGGGCATAATCAGCGAAGCACAGGGATCAAAGCCTCGAGATATTCTATTATCAGATTATGAAGAAAATGATAATATGAATAAACCAGAGAATGATGTTTATGGGAATTTCAATCAAACTTAATCTATATAAACAAAATGCCTAAGAAGAAAGAAGAATTGGAGATAGGGTCGAAAGATCAGCTACAAAAAGTATTAGAAGAAATTAGAGGAAGGTTTGGAGAGGGCTCTATAATGAGATTGGACGAAACCCGTGCTAGCGATGTAGCTGCTATTCCAACAGGATCCTTAGCTATTGATCTAGCCCTAGGTGTTGGAGGGATTCCTCGCGGACGCGTAGTAGAGATCTTCGGTGCTGAATCGACAGGAAAAACTACTTTAGCATTACATGTTATCGCTGAAGCACAGCGTCAAAATGGTACAGCGGCTTTTATTGACGCCGAACATGCTCTTGATCCTGATTATGCTCGTCGGATAGGCGTTAATACTAAAGAATTAATTATTGCTCAGCCTAATTCGGGAGAAGAGGCGCTCCAAATTGTAGAGAGATTAGTCCGCTCTCGAGAGATAGATATCATAGTTATTGATTCAGTAGCTGCTTTAACTCCGCGAGCTGAAATAGAAGGGGAAGTGGGTGAATTACAGATCGGATTACAGGCTCGTTTAATGAGTCAGGCCTGTCGAAAGCTTTCTTCTATTATTGCTAATACCAAAACCTCAGTCATATTCCTAAATCAAACTCGCATGAAGATAGGAATACGCTTCGGTTCACCAGAAACAACGCCAGGAGGATTGGCCCTTAAGTTCTATAGTTCAGTTCGTATTAACCTTCAACGCAGAGCAACTATTAAGAGTGGGGAAGAGATAATAGGTAGTCGCATTGCGGCTAAAATTGTAAAGAATAAGGTTGCTCCGCCATTTCGTGGTGCCGAATTTGATATTTATTATAGTCGAGGCATTTCAAAGAATGTTGATCTTATTTCAACAGGCCTGAAATATGATGTTATAAAATTGGTTGGTTCTTGGTATAAATATCAAGAAGAGAAGATGGGCCAAGGGATGCAAAATGCAGAACAATATCTAAATCAAAATCCAAAAATCGCTGCTGAAATCAAAAAAGAGGTATTAAAAGCAGCGCAAATTTAATTATTCTCCGTGACCGGAAATATATGGGAGTAAACCGAGAGTTCGGGCTCGCTTAATAGCTCGGGCTACTTTTCTCTGGTGCTGAGCACAAAGTCCAGCTTTCTGATGTTTCTTTATCTCATTATGACTATTCAGAAAACCAGACAATAAAGAGGTATTGGTGTAATCAACGTCAAGAATTTCTTTTTGACATAAATAACAAGAATGCTTTTTCATAATTAAAATGGAATATCGTCTATATTAATTTCCTCTTCATTATCAACAAGACCTTCTTTTTTCGGAGTTTCTGATTTTTTGGAGGCCTTCTTCTTGGGGCTATCTTCTTGAATAATGGGAATATTTTCGTTTGCTGATTGGCCAGAATTAATCACTTGGGTGTTAAATGTATAGTAATTTTTAACTTCGTTACGTCTTTGTCCCTGATATTCTCCAATATTTATACCCAATTTAAGTTCCTTGCCAATCAATTCGGACCAATTATCAGAAAGAGTAACCGTCCCTTCGTATGGTAACCCACAAGCATAAAGAAGGTTTTGAATTTTCCACTCAACTTGTTCTAATAGGACAAGGTTGTCCCAAATCATTCTGCGGGCAACATGCTCTTTCTCGGCACGATCACCAAAAAGACGAAAAGTTAATCTTTTATAGCGATTTCCTGAACGAGATGTTCTTTCTTCCACATCTTCAATAGTGGCATCATATATGCCATCTGGGATAAGAGAGAAATCGCGATTGGTTTCTTGTTCTTTTTTGTCGAAATTAAATGTGACCATTATTCCCAATTTAAAATTTCATTAATTTTCTGATCTAATGCTTCCGCATTTTTAGGTTGGTCGGCAGATACTTCAAGCGGAACAGAAGTTTCGGCAATTTTATCTTTTTGAGTTTTGGGTACCCGCCGAGGGTGACTTTTCACTTTAGTTGATGGCTGTACAATCAGGTATCTTAAAATATTAGATTCTTGATCAATAAAAGACTTAATTTCATGAGCCTTGCTTGGATCAATTGAAAAGAATAGGTTGCTTAACCATGCTTTTTTCTCATTACGAATTTCATAAGCCAACATTTGTTCTTTTAATTCCGAAATGTTTTTAATCTCAGCCCCGATTTTTTTCAGCTGTTCAACTATTTTTTCCTGATATTGAATTGCCGGTTCGGCTTCCAATTTCAGGGAAATAAGAAAGGTTAATTGATAATTCATAATGGTAATAATATAGCAATTAAGGATGTCCGTCAACCGGATAAACCCATACTCTGTTTGACTTGACGGATGGTCTCTTGCGCAACTTTTTTAGCTCGATCTTCTCCGCTTTCCAAAATAAGTTCAATTTTATCAGGAGAATTAATCCATTTTTTATATTCTTTTTGAATCGGTTCAATAAAAAATACGAGAGAATCAATCAGGGCTAATTTTAAATCTCGATAATTTTTATCAATAAACAATTTCTCAGTAGCATTAATATTTATATTATTTAAGACACTATAGATAGTAATGAGATTAGCTATGCCTGGGTGACGCTCGGGATCATACTTAATCTTTGTTTCCGAATCAGTTTTCGCACTCATAATGTTAGCTTTAATCGTTTTTAGCGAATCTAGGAGAGAAATAGCTCCCTGGGGATCATCGGTCTTTGACATCTTTTTTGATGGATCGCGTAATGATTTTATTCGGGCTGCATCTTTAGGCACAATGGCCTTCGGGATATGGAAAACCGAACCGAAGCGATTATTAAATTTTCTAGCCAAATCTTGGGATAATTCAACGTGTTGTTTTTGATCTTCACCGACAGGGACGGCTTCAGTTTGATAAAGTAGAATATCGGCAGCCATGAGAACCGGATAAAAAAGTAATCCGGCATTAATCTGGGAAGAGGGTAGAGAGGCTGATTTTTCCTTGTATTGTGTCATACGGGATAACTCTCCTAAAGGAGTGACTGTCCCAAGCAGCCAAGCTAATTCTGAATGTTCGGGAATGCGCGATTGTATGAAAAGTGTAACTTTTTTAGGATCGAGACCCAGGGCAAGATAAAGAGCAGCCAAATCAAAGATATCTTTTTTCAATTGTTCTGGTTGGAACGGAGTAGTAATGGCATGCAAATCTACAATACAAAAAAAGCATTCATTATTGTCCTGCAAAGACAGCCAGTTTTTAATGGCTCCAAGATAATTTCCGATATGAATTGTGCCGGTTGGTCGAATTCCTGAAAAAATTCTCATAATTATACTTTAATGACAACAGGTAGAACCATGGGGCGCCTTTCTGTTTTTTCAAAAAGAAAAGCTCCAATGTCATCTCTAATGTTAGCTTTAATATAATTTGCGTCAAATTTTTTATGGCCGCGCGTTGAACGATCCACTATTTCAGTTACTTTCTGTCGAGTTTCTTTCAGTAATTGTTTTGATTGTCGCAAATAGATAAAACCGCGAGAAATAATATCAGGAGAATCCTGAACTTTTCCAGTGCGATGGTCAACGGTAACAATAATAACAAACATGCCATCTTGGGCTAAATTCTGTCTGTCTCTTAAAACAACTTCGCCGACATCGCCCACACCTAATCCATCTACGAATATGTAACCAGCAGGAACAACGCGTCGCCCAATAGTCATTTGTCGCGGAGAAATTTCAATAACTTGTCCATTTTCAGCGATAGCAATATTCTTTTCGGGAATTCCTTGTTCCATGGCAATTTTTTTATGATTAACTAACATGGCACAATATCCATGAATTGGCATAAAATATTTTGGCTTCATTAAATTTATCATTTGAGCCAATTCTTCCTGTCGAGCATGACCACCGGCATGAATATCCATCATGCTGTAATGGACAACTTCTAATCCCTGTCTGTAAAAACGGTCTTTGAGAGCCTGAACAGTCCTTTCATTTCCAGGAATAACTGAAGATGAGAACGTAATAACATCACCCTTGTCTAATTTTATATGTCGGTCTTCATTATTGGCGATTCTGAGCAAAGCTGCTTTGCTTTCGGCTTGGCTACCCGTACATAATATGGTGACTTGATTTGATGGTAATTTCGATACTTGATCCGATTTAATCAATGTTCCTGGATGGACTTTGATATATCCTAACTGCTGGGCTATCTCAACATTATCTTTCATAGAACGACCAACAACGGCAACCTTGCGACCGTTTTTTTCAGAAGAAGTAATAACTTGCTGAATTCTATTAATAAGAGAAGCGAAAGTAGCAACGACTATTCTCTGTTTAGTCGAGAATATCAATTGATCCATATTCTCACTAATCGTCTTTTCCGACAAACTGTGCCCAGGATCCTCTGAACTAGTCGAATCAGACATAAGCAAAAGAATGCCTTTTTTCCCGATTCTTTCTAACTCTTTTAGATCAGCTGGGCGATCATTGACTGGATTATCGTCAAATTTAAAATCACCAGTGTGAAAAATATTTCCTCCAGGGGTCTCGATGAATAAGCCAAAGTTAGCCGGAATGTTATGAACCTGATGAACAAAAGTTATTTTAAATGGCGACAGAGAAACGGTTTGTCCTGCCTTAACAGTGGTTATATCAGCTTTAGTCCGATGCGCAAATTCTTTTTCACGTCGCAAAATAATCTCTCTGGTCAAATCAGAGGCTAGAATAGGAACCTTACCAATCCCATCTATCAGATAGGGAAGCGCACCAATATGGTCATAGTGTCCATGCGTAAAAACAATTCCCACGATATCTTCTTTCCTCTTTTTAAGGTAAGAAATATCTGGAATGACAAAATCTATACCAGGAGTATCTTCTTGAGGAAATCCTACACCAGTATCAACAATGAGAATTTTTTTCTCATATTCAATCAAGGTCATATTGCGCCCCACTTCTCCCAGTCCGCCAAGGGGGATAACGGAAATATTTGAATCTTTTTTAATCATAATTAATTTAGAAGGCTAAAGAGCCAAAACTTTTGAATTTTTTAATCATAGACGTAAAACGCAAACAATATTTATTTTTCTGTGCCAAGGGCGGGATTTGAACCCACATGAGCTTACGCTCAATAGCTCCTGAAGCTATCGCGTCTACCAATTTCGCCACCTTGGCGAGGGTTAATTTTAATAAGAATAAAATGGACAGTATTTAATTGCTCCAAGTTCTTCGAGTACGTAAGTACCAATCAACGACGGTTGAGAATCTTTTGGCCGGGGTAACTATTTTGTTAATCTCATATCCTTGGATATCTTTAGATATGAAATGAACATAATCTAATTGATAGAGGAATATTGCGGGGCAATCATCATTTATCAGATTTTGAAATTTCTCCAATAATATTTGACGTTCTTCGGGATCAAGAGTTGCCCGAGCTTGCTCTAAGAACTCATCAGCTTCTTCATTTTCATACAAAGCCAGATTTACTCCGGGTTCTCTTTTTCGTGAAGAGTGCCAGAAGGGGAGAGGATCGGGAATACTACCTAAAACTTGACCAAGCAAAAGGGCTTCGTAATTTCTTGAGTTAATCACTTCATTTTCTAATTCTGCAGCAGACCAATATTCAATAGTAACCTTAACACCAATTTCGCGCAATTGCTCTTTCAATGCTTGAGCCAGACGAATAAGATGGGGCTGTTCAATAGTGGTTAGCTTGAATTCAAGCACATCGGAGCTTTTTTCTGTATCAAAACAAATTTGATTTAGCTTATTGCGGGTAGTTCGACTTACCAATCCTGTCCCACTTGTAAAACCCCAAGGATCTAGGATTTCTTCGGAATATTTCTCTTGGAACAGAATAACGGCTTCTTTAGTTTTCGCCCCGAAATAGCCAGTTATTTCTCCCTCTGGGTAAATTTCCGGGAATTTTGCTAAGCATTCTTGCAGAGAGCGCACTTCAATTCCTTGGCTTCCGCTTTTTAGATCTGATTTGAAAACTTCAGATTGGATATTGGGAGCTTTTTGTCTATATTCGGAATTCTCTTCATCAAGAAGATATCCTAATCCTTCTAATATTTCAATAGATTTCTCTGGATTATAATCATATGGTTTTTCCAGCGCGGAAAATCCATAGAAATTCGGGAGGATTGGAGAATTAATTGCCTGACTTCGGTCGGGGGCAATCTGTTGAATCAATCTTTCGCGATCGATTCCGTAATTTAATGCTTTCCTAATGGCACTAGTTGCAAATAACTGTGATTTTTCGGGATTAAAGAAGATTGAAAAGTATCGAGGCATGCTCAATCTCTGGGCGGCAAAATTTAAAAACGGCAATTCGACTCCATTTGAATCCGATAAACTAAATCCATCTATTTCACCATGCTGAGCCCCTTTTAAAAGAGCTTCTTCGTTTTCATAAAATTTAAAAGAAATCTTAGCAATGTAAGGCCGGTCAATCAAATAGTATTGTTCAAAGAACTCTAAATCCATGGATTGCACTCGTTTCTGGCTATCTAGATTTAAACTTTGAAATCGATAAGGGCCAGAGCCGATGAATGATAGAGTCGAAGATACGGCTAAAGGAAAAGTCAAGGCAGGAGTTTCTTTCCAGATATGGCGAGGTATTATTTTAGTAGTTGCTGTTTCCAAGAAACTAGCATAAGGTGTTTCCAAGCTGATTCTTAATTCTCGGTCAGAAATCTTTTCCAATTCGACGCCCAGCCATCCAGCTCTAAGAGGGCTTTTATAATCAGGATTCTGGATGGTGTGGATAGTAAAGATGATATCATCGGTGGTTAATGGTTCACGATCGTGCCAAAAGAGGTTTTCTCTCAAAGTAAAAAGATAAGTTCTTCCATCTTCACTAATTTCATAGTTTTCAGCTAAATCCGGAACAAGATTACCCTCGGCATCATATTTCATTAATCCCGAGAAGACTAGTTCTACAATATCTTGATCGGGATTATTGGCAGGAGCATAAAGAGGATTTAAAAATCTTGGTTGGCCGACAATTCCTTCACGGTAGCTTCCGCCAAAAGCAGGCATTATCTCGATGCGATCTTTGTGGTAATAAGTGATCAACTGCAATCCGGCGATCACTCCGGCAATAATAAAAAAACAAAAAGCGGCTTTTTCTTGATAGCAGCATCGTTGCCAAAATGATTTCCAAGAAAAATTTGTAAGAGATGTTTTATCTAGGGGCGTTTCTTCAGCCATTGGTTAAACAAAAAGGAAACTAGCGATAGCTAATCCGACGAAAGCAATAGTAAAAATTATAGTAATCCAAAGTAAATATTTTTCAGCTCCTCGGCGGGCTAAATAACTCTCTCCACCACCACCCATAAAACTGCCGATGGCAGTTCCTCTCTGCTGGAGCAGAATACTAACCACGAGTACGATTGAAACACAAATTTGAGCAATCATTAATGGATTCATGTTAAAACAAAAGAAATTATAGTAGCACTTAAGCCAATTAAAATTGAAGTCCAGAATAGTGGCCAGAACCAAGGAATGATGATAGCAGGGTAGAGCAGAGTTGCTGACCAAATCATAAGCATATTGATAATGGTGCTAAATAATCCAAAAGTCAAGATACGAATAGGGATAGCGATGATCATGAGAATCGGTCTTAGGAAAAAATTCAATACGCCGATAGCTAAACCGGCCCAGATAATAAGAGTCCAATCTTGGTTTATCTGGACTTGAGGAATGAAGCGTTGTGCTAAATAAAGACCGAGAACACCAGCCAGCATTTGGCAGGCTAATCTGGCTCCCCAATTTTTCATATGGTTCATCTTATCAGAATCGATATTTTAATCAAATCAATAAATTTGACTAATGGCAAAAAACTGATAAAATATTATGCGAATGAACCCATCTTTTAGATTTATTAAGAGGGTTTTGATGTTAATCAATTAAAATTAATAAACAAATTTAGATATGAAAATAAAACCAATTTCTGATTATATTTTAATTGAGCCTATCTCTGAAAAAGAAAAAACAGAGAGCGGGATTATTATTCCTGAAACGGCTGATCGTGAAAAACCGGAACAGGGCTTGGTCGTGGCTGTCGGTCCTGGCAAGATTTTAGATTCAGGAACATTGCGTCCCATGACTATTAAAAAAGGTGACAAAGTTATTTTCTCTAAATATGGTCCGACTGAGATCTCTATTGACGAGAAAGATTATTTGATAGCTAGAGAAGATGATATTATGGCTACCATTGAATAATTAATTTAAATCTATAAATTATGGCAAAAGAAATCAAATATCACGAAGAAGCCCGAGAAAAATTAAAATCAGGGCTTGATAAACTGGCTAATGTGGTTCGAGTAACGCTTGGCCCCAAAGGACGGAATGTCATATTAGAAAAAAGTTATGGAAGTCCTATTATCACAAATGACGGGGTGACGATTGCTGAAGAGATTGAGTTGCCCGACAGAATAGAAAATTTAGGAGCGCAAATTGTCAAAGAAGTGGCTTCTAAAACTGGTGAGGCAGCCGGAGACGGAACGACTACAGCAGTCGTTTTAACTCAGGCAATTGCAGCCGAGGGATTAAAAAATGTAACAGCCGGAGCTGATCCTTTAGCCATTAAAAGAGGTATTATCAAAGGAGTTAAGGCTTTAACCAAGGCATTACAACAGTCTTCGAAGAAGATTACAGATCAAGCTGAAATAGCTCAAGTTGCGACCATTTCCGCCGAAGATGCCGAGATAGGTAATCTTATTGCAGAGGTATTAACAGAAGTCGGACAAAGCGGAGTTGTAACGATTGAAGAATCGAAAACATTCGGCCTTTCCAAAGAAATGGTCAAGGGGATGCAGATAGACAAAGGATATATCTCTCCTTATATGGTAACTGATCAAGAGAGAATGAAGTCTGAAATGAAGAATCCGATGATTCTCTTAACCGATCGTAAGATTTCTTCTGTAGCTGAAATACTACCAATTCTCGAGAAGATGGCCGAAGCTGGAAAGAAAGATTTGGTTATTATAGCTGAAGATGTTGATGGTCAAGCCCTTGCTACATTGATCATTAATAAAATCAAAGGAGTATTTAATACTTTAGCAGTCAAGACTCCTGGATTCGGGAATAGGACCAAAGAAATGATGGAGGATATTGCTATCTTAACTGGAGGGCGTGTCATCACCGAAGACAAGGGAATGAAGTTGGAAAATGTTCAATTGACAGATTTAGGTCAGGCGGAGAAAATTGTCTCCACTAAAGATGATACGATTATTATCAATGGTAAAGGAAATCGCGCAGAGGTGGAAAAACGGGCCAGTGCTCTTGTTCAAGCCGAAGCTGACGCTGATTCCGATTTTGAGAAAAAGAAAATTCAAGAACGTCGAGCTAAATTAACGGGTGGAGTAGCTATTATTCGAGTTGGAGCACCAACAGAGACAGAGCAGAAAGCTCGTCAGCATAAAGCTGAGGATGCTTTAGCCGCTACGCAAGCAGCGATAGAAGAGGGAATCATTCCTGGTGGAGGAGTGGCCTTACTAAGAGCCGGTGAGTCATTAGAGAAAGTGGAAGTTAAAGGGGAAGAGAAAATAGGGTTGCGCATCTTGGAAAGAGCAATACAAGCGCCTATCCGCGGTATTGCTGAGAATGCAGGTTATGAAGGGTCGGTAGTGGTTGACAAGGTTTTGTCAGGGAAAGGCGGCTTCGGATTCAATGCTTTAACCGGAGAATATGAAGATCTGTTTAAAGCTGGTGTTATTGATCCGACAAAGGTTTGTCGCACAGCTCTTGAGAACGCCGCTTCAGCAGCGATGATGCTTTTAACGACTGAAGCAACAATCAGCGATATCCCAGAAGAAAAACCGGCTACGCCACCATATGGCGACATGCCGGGAATGTAATATTGATTTGAATTTAAAAGCCTCCCTTATTAGGTTGTTAAGCGGGAGGCTTTTGATATAATAAAGTAAGTATTATTAAATCGAATAAAATGTATCCATTTATTTATCCAATCTTAGGAGTTATTGCAGTTATCATTTTTTGGGTTATTTTGGCCTATAATCGATTAGTTAAATTGCGCCAGCGCGCTAAGGAGGCCTGGGCTGATATCGACGTTCAGCTAAAGAGGCGCTATGATTTGATCCCGAATTTATTAGAGACAGTTAGGGGATATGCTACGCATGAAAAAGATGTCTTTGATAATGTTACTCGGGCTCGGGCTTCGGCGGTTAACGCTAAAACAATCGGGGAGCAAGCTCAAGCTGAGAATAATTTATCTCAAACGCTGAAATCTCTCTTTGCTGTTGTTGAAAATTATCCAGACTTGAAAGCTTCTCAGAATTTCTCTGATTTGCAGAAGGAACTTGCGGACACAGAGAATAAAATACAAGCAGCTCGACGTTTCTACAATACGAATGTTCGAGATTTAAACATTCGCATTGAAAGCTTCCCGGATAATTTAATGGCTGAGCCATTTGGTTTTAAGAAGATGATTTTATTCGAGTTGGATGATGAAGCAGCCCGCCAAACCCCGAAAGTGAGCTTCTAAGGTTTTTATGGCTAATCTCTATCAACAGGCAGAGAGCAACACTCGGCGAACATGGATGTTGATGATTGTTTTGATGTGTCTAATTATCGGATTGGGCTGGCTTCTGAGCTACATGTTTGAATCGTGGGCCATATTAATTATAGCTATTATCTGGAGCTTAGGAATGAATTTTTTTGCTTATTGGTATTCAGATAAAATGGTTTTGAAGATGATGAGAGCCAAGCCCGTTACTTTACAAAGTGAACCGGAACTTTATCGATTGGCTGAAAATCTTTCTATCGCGGCAGGATTGCCCATGCCGGCATTATATGTTATGGAAGAGAGCCAGCCGAATGCTTTCGCAACAGGGCGCGATGCGAAGCATGCCGCTGTAGTGGTGACTAGGGGATTGATGAATAAATTGGATAAATCTGAGTTGGAAGGAGTTATTGCTCATGAATTAGCTCACATTCAAAACAAGGATATCTTATTGGGAACAGTGATTATTGTTCTGGTGGGAGCGATTGCGGTTATCTCGAATATGGCTATGAGAATGAGCTTTTATCGGAATAATCGTAATGAAAATAATAATCCAATTATTTTAATCATTGGTTTATTGGGATTAATTTTAGCGCCATTAGCAGCAGCTCTAATTAAGGCTGCTGTCTCCCGAAAAAGAGAATTCTTAGCTGATGCCTCGGGAGTATTATTGACGCGTTATCCCGAAGGGTTGGCACAGGCCTTGGCCAAGATATCAGACGACCCCAATTCGTTAGACAGGGCTAATACGAGTAATGCTCATTTGTTTGTTGCCTCTCCTTTCCGGGGGAAGCAGAGACAGAGTTGGATGATTGGTTTGTTTGCTACGCATCCGCCGATAGAGGAAAGAATTAAAAGATTGATGACAAAATAATTTAATGGAGAGATGCCAGAGCGGCTCAATGGAACGGCTTGGAAAGCCGTGCCTCGTAAGAGGCCCGTGGGTTCGAATCCCACTCTCTCCGCTGAGAGTATTTTTTATCGGAGTCAACTCATTCAGTCGAGAGAATGGGGCGATCTGATCGGTTCGAATCCCTTTACTTTATAATTAATAAGAAAATCAGCAAAATTTCTAGATACACTGAATTATATTCAATATTATTTTCACCTCTCAAAAGCTTTAAGCATTAGCTAATCTTTTTTATATAATTATGGACAAATCAAAACAAGTAAGTTCTGTATATGATAAAATTGCAGAATCTTATGCAAAAGAGTTTTCAAAGCCCTCAGAATATATTGAAGAATTTTTGGTCCTACTTCCGGAAAATGCAAAAATTCTTGACGTTGGTTGTAGTGCTGGAGTCGATGCGGGTTTTATGACATCAGAAGGTTTCGAAATAATTGGTATAGATTTGTCAAAAGAAATGTTAAATATTGCAAAACAAAAATTTCCTAAAATTGATTTTAGAGAAGGAGATATTAGAAAATTAGATTTTCCCTCCGAATTTTTCGATGGGATTTTAGCTTCTTGCTCCTTAATCCATATTCCTAAGAAAGATGTTCCATCTCTTCTTGAAAAATTTCATCAAATTCTTAAAAAAGATGGTGCAATTTATGTCGCACTTCAGGAAGGAAAATCAGAGGAGATTTTCATTGACGAACCTTTCAAGCCAGATGAAAAACTTTTCTTAAATATCATTTCTTTCAAAGAGATTAAGAACTCGCTTGCTAAAAATAAATTCTCGATTGTGAAAAAATATGAACGAAAGCCAAAATCAAAAGAGGAGATGAATTATACTAAACTTTATGTGATAGCAAAAAATAATGAGGTAAAAAGAATACTCTAAAATTTCCATTTGGGACGTTGCACGGAATTTCAGCCCTTAATGATAAACCGTGCCAAACATATTCGAGAAAAAACCAAGCGAAGAATTAATATAAACATAAAGATGAAGACGGAAATCATAAAGATTAATTCTCTTATTCCGAATGAATTAAAGATAAAGAAGGCCGGTCTGATCATTAAAAATGGCGGGCTAATTGCGTTTCCGACAGAAACAGTTTATGGGTTGGGGGCTAATGCTCTTAATGAAAAAGCCGTCAAAAAGATATTTTTAGCCAAAGGCAGGCCTCAGGATAATCCAATTATCGTTCACATCTCAAAGATTAAGCAATTAGATGGCTTAGTCAAAAATGTAAGCACTGAGGCAAAAACATTAATAAGTGCATTTTGGCCGGGACCGCTTACGATTATTATGGAAAAATCGGAAATGATACCAAGTATAGTAACTTGTGGATTGGACACAGTGGCGATAAGAATGCCGAGGCATAATATTGCCAGGGCAATAATTGATTATGCAGATTGTCCCATCGCAGCTCCTTCCGCCAACGCTTCGGGAAGACCTAGCCCGACCGAGGCAAAGCATGTGATTGAAGATTTGTTCGGCCGGATCGATTTGATTGTTGATGGGGGAAGAGTTGATATAGGGATTGAATCAACGGTTATTGATGCGACTGCTATGCCGTTGACAATTCTTCGACCGGGAATGATATCAAGAAGCCAAATTTTAGAGAGAACAGGAATAAATGTTGAATTACTAAGTGATCAGAATTGCTTAAAACCAAAATCACCTGGGACTAAATATCGGCATTATGCTCCAAAAGCAAAAGTTATTTTAATCGAATCGTCAAATTACGAGGATCAAATTAGAGAGATGATTCTCGGAAAGAAAGCGGGTATCTTGTGCACGAAAAGAAATCACAAATACAGTGCACATTGTATATTCATCGGATCCAACCCAAAATCAGTGGCCAGAAATATTTTTGCCTCTTTTCGCAAGCTTGATGAAATGGGAGTTTCTTTGATTTTGATTGAACCAATTGGCGAAGATCAGGATTGGGATGCCGTAAGAAACAGGATAATTAAATCAGCATCTCAGATCATCAAATAGAAATCATGACTATAGTAGCTTATTTTTGTCATGTTATACTGAGTCATAAATTATGATTTCAATAACACTTATCTTAGGATTAGGATGTTTTCTTGTCGGTATTATTATTTTTGCTCGTTATGCCGAACAGATTTTAGGAGCGGATGTAAAAGATATGCTCAAGCGTGCCGAAGGGCATAAATGGTTCTATTTTTTACTTGGAACATCGGTAACAGCGATAGTCCAAAGCAGTTCAGTGGTTTCATCAATAGTGGTCGGGTTGGTTGGCGGGGGAATGGTATCGATTATCTCGGGAATATTATTGTTAGCCGGGGCTAGTATAGGAAGCACGATTACAGCTCAAATAATATCTCTACCAATAATGAGCTACGGGCCATTATTAATAGCTCTGGGGTTGGTCTTGTGGTCATTTAGTCTGCATGGCAAATACATCAAGATATTGGGTATTGCTTTCTTTAGCTTAGGATTATTGTTCATGGGATTATCGTTGATGACGGGGGCTTTTACAGATGCCAATAATATGAATTGGTTGGCTACGCAAATGGATCGCATAGAATCTCAACCATGGTATATGTTCTTGATTGGGATCGCCATAACACTGGTTCTTCAGTCATCCTCAGTGACGGTAGGCATAATAATGGCTATGACTATGAGTGGATTATTAACTCCATTCGCCGCCATTCCTTTTATGATCGGTGCGGCAACGGGCACTAATATCACTATTAGCTTAGTCTCGTTGGTAACATCTCGATCTGGTAAAATCGTAGCGCGTGGTTTTTCTGTTTTTAAATTAGCAATTGCGTTATTGACTATGCTTCTTCTTACGCAATTTATTGCCCTAACTCATTGGATCACGATGGACGCGAGTGATGTTCGTTTTATAGCCAATGCTTATACATTATTCAATATTATTGTAGCCATTCCTGTCTTTTTATTGGTGAAATGGGTAGCCCGAGCCGGAGCATATCTTTCTCCGATAAAAGAACCCTTATTGGGGGAATGCATGGCAAAATGGAAAAATAAAGTTTGGACCAAGAAGTGTTACGATTAAGATTATGCCAGTATTAAAATAAACAGAACCTATCATTGGAAATAGATTAATTTTGCATTATAATTAGAATATTAGCTTGCAGTCGACACGCTATCTTAGATTTATAATTAATTTAAAATTGTATGACTTATCAAGTCGCTACTTTCCAAGAGGTTTTTACGGGCTCTATGACAGACCTTTGGAATGCTTTTGTGTACATTATCCCCAATATTGTTTGGGGTATTTTAGTGCTTATATTCGGTTTGATCTTAGCCATTCTGTTATCACGCTTGGCAAAATGGATCATTTCTCGTGTAAAGCTTGATCTTCTTTTTGAGAAAACAAAAATCACAGGAAAATGTGAAGAAATGGGATTTTGCTTTATTCCTTCTGAAGTAATCAGCTGGATCATCAAGTGGTTTGTTATTATTGCCACTTTCATGGCTGTCACTGACATCCTGAAGCTTCAGGCGATCACTCAATTCTTGAGAGAGATTGTTCTTTACATCCCGAATGTTATCATTGCTATTTTAATCTTAGTAGTAGGATTGATTGTCGGAGATATTGTTAAGCAATTTGTCGGGAAATCTTTACATGCTTCGCATTTATCAGAGAATAAAGCAGGCAATCTAGGCCGCCTAGCTAAATATGCGGTGGTTGTCTTCGCTATCATGGCTTCTTTAGTGCAACTTGGCATAGCATCAGAATTAGTCCAGATTCTATTTGCAGGTATTATTATTACGGCAGCGTTGGCGTTCGGATTGGGTGGGAAGGACCAAGCTAAAAAATGGCTAGATAATATTTTTAGCGGAAATTAAATATCAATCATAAGAGCCCGTCCATGTTACTTCGGGCGGGCCCTTATGCCTATATGAGCAAAAAAATAATCATTATAGTTGCAATCTTGATAGTAATGCTGGGACTGGGTTTTTGGTTGGCTCAAAGAGGATTTGAGCGAGTTGAAAGACCAATTGAAGAAGAAGAGATTTCCATTCTTGATGAAATTGAACAAATTCAACCAACTGTTATTGATCAACAAATCGGAGAATATTTAGCTGATTATTATGGTCAAACTAATTTCGGAGGGCGAACATATTGTGAATACGAGCTCTTCGGCGTAGAAGCGAAAGATCAGGAAATTGTCTATTATCTCTGGGCCTTCTGTCAAGAATATTACATTGATCAGAATAATGAACTTCAAGCAGGCATGGCTTTGGGTGGTCCCGTCGCATTAACAGCTCGGATCGTTGATGGCCAATTGACTTTCTTAAGTCATCGTGCTTTTGAGGATGACTATGAGGCAGCGAAGGAAGTATTTCCAGAGATATATCATCATCGATTGGAAGAAGATGCTGCAAGAGATATGCGTTTTGCCTTAGCTGCGCGCAGCCAAGCAGAGTATGAATTGTTACCAGGATTAGGAAAATAATTAATAAAATAAAAGGCGCTTGAAGAAGCGCCTTTTTCGTTAAGGTTATTTGCCTTTAGGCTTTTTGACCATTTTTGTTGAGCTTTTTCGACAGCTTACAGCTGCTTATTCGGCTCAATACTTTGCTTTATATTGGTCGACTGACAGTTCTATTTTATTTTGTCTTGGAGTAATGTCAATAGTCTTTTTTTGAGCTATAATATCATCACAATATGTCATTATCCGTTGGAATTATAGGTTTACCCAATACCGGAAAATCAACGCTTTTTGAAGCGATCACACGAAAACAGGTTGATCGAGCAAACTATCCTTTTTGTACCATTGAGCCAAACCTGGGAACAATTGCTGTGCCAGATGAGCGCTTAGATGCCCTAGCCAAAATATTTCCCAAGGATAAAAAGATTCCAGCTATCGTTGAATTTGTCGATATTGCTGGATTAATTGCTGGAGCCAGCCAGGGCGAAGGACTGGGCAATAAATTCTTGGCTCACATCAGGGAAGTGAGCGCCATCCTTTATGTTCTAAGAGGGTTTAATAAAGAATCAATAATTAATACTTTAGAGAGAATCGATCCATGGTTTGAGAAAGAGATACTTGATACGGAATTAGCCCTAAAAGATATTGAAACGATTGAAAAAAGGATTATAGCTTTAGAGAAAGAAATTAAGGCCAGCCAATCTGAAGCTCTGCGAGAGAAAGAAATATTGGACCATTTCATAGAATTATTAAAAAATGGTAAATTCTTAGTAGATAATATCGAAGATGATTTTAGTTGGGAACTTATCAAGAAATATCAATTATTAACAGGTAAGCCACGTCTTTATTTGATTAATGCCAATAAAGATGAAGTTGATCACGGTATCTTGGGTAAATTTGAAGGACATCCATTAATTATTCTAGATGCTTTGATAGAATTAGAAGCCTGTGATTTAACCGCAGAAGAACGCCAATCCTTGGAGCTTGATCAAAGTGGGCTTGATGAATTAATAAGATCGTCATATAGATTATTAGATTTGATTACTTTCTTTACAATCGGCCGCAATGAAATAAGAGCTTGGACCTTGAGGCGGGGACAAACCGCTCCACAGGCTGGGGGAGTGATTCACACTGATTTTGAAAATAATTTTATCAAAGCCGAAATTATCAAATGGAATGATCTGATTGAAGCAGGCAATTTTGCTGTGGCGCGGCAGAAAGGATTAATAAGAACAGAAGGCCGGGAATATCAGATTCAGGATGGCGATGTTGTCGAGATAAAATCAGGTATTTAATTTGCATTTATTGGGCTTGAGCGTTATAATCAGCGTGTTATGGAGAATACCCTTAAAAATTTAACAATGGCTTTTATTGGTGAGAGTATGGCTCGAAATCGCTATACTTTTTTTTCGAAAGTAGCTAAAAAAGAGGGGTATCAACAAATTGCCGAAATTTTTCTTTTAACATCAGATAACGAAAGAGAGCATGCCGAGACGCTTTGGGATTTATTAAACGATTTAAATAGTGGTAATCTTAATCAATTGAAAATAGAGTTAGACACTCCAATTATCGGCGGTGACACCATCGCAAATTTACAATCAGCTATTGCGGGAGAGGCTCATGAGTATTCGGAAATGTATCCGGAATTTGCTCGCATAGCTGAAGAAGAAGGATATGCTGATGTATCGGCACGATTGATGGCGATTGCCATTGCTGAAAAACATCATCATGAACGTTACGAAAAGATACTTGAACAATTGAAAAAAGCAGCGATTTTTAAAAAAGAGAAAGAAACACATTGGGTTTGTCGGGAGTGCGGATATGCTCATTCTGGATTTGAACCACCGGAAAAATGTCCGTCTTGTCATCATGACCGCTCCTATTTTCAAGTTAAATGCGAAGAATATTAAATGACCGAGAAAGATCAAATCTATCAGTGTCATATTTGTGGCAATGTTATTCAAGTTTTGAACGGAGGCGAGGGGCAGTTATCGTGCTGTGGTCAGCCAATGGAGTTACTAGTCAAAGATGCCAACGGTTGCTCAGAAGGTCACACCTTTGAAGAGCTTGATAATAATATTCAGTAAAATTAATTCACATAAATCGAATCATGGATCAAAATGAAAAATTAGATTGGCGACATAAATTGAATGGCTTTTTGGGAATTGCAACAGTATTGCTTATGATTGTAACGGCAGTAACAACTGTAGAATTCTTTAATCGTCTGAAAGAATATCGTTATATCGGTCAAAATCCAGAGTTGCGCAGTGAGATTACAGTTTCTGGCCAGGCTGAAAAGTTTGTAAAACCTGATTTGGCCATAATCAATATGGGTGTTAAGACCGAAGCTGAAAACGTGAATGATGCGATGGCGGAAAATGTTACCAAGATGAATGCTGTTATTGAAGCTCTTAAAACAGAAATCGGATTAGAAGACGAGAATCTTAAGACAACACAATTCACGCTATCTCCGCGCTATGAATGGCTCACCCAGAAAGATTATATTGAAGGAGAAAGAATCTTGGCCGGATATGAGGTTAATCAGATGTTAGAAGTGCGGATCAGAGATTTTGATAGTATTGGCCAGATCATTCAGCGTGCAACTGAACTTGGGGCTAATCAAGTAGGGGAGTTTTCGTTTATAGTCGAAAATGAAGATGCGGTCAGAGACGAGATCAGAGGTGAAGCCATAATACAAGCTCGCCAAAAAGCCGAAGAATTAGCTGATCAATTAGGAGTTAGTTTGTCAAGGATCATTTATTATTATGAGGATGTGCCGGCTGTGCTCTGGGCCCGGGGCGCCGGTGATATGGCATATCCTGAATCAATGGATTCGTCGATAGTTCCATCGATTCAGTCGGGCGAAAACAAGGTCGAAGTTAGCGTAAGGATTACTTACGAAATTAATTAATTAATAAATTTAATGAAGTCAAAAGTTAATCTTTTAATCATTGTTCTAGTAATCGTTATTGTCATTATTGGAGCAATCCTTATCTTCAGTGGTCCGAAGGTCGAAGTGGAGCCAGAGACAGAAACAGAAGAAGAGATCACGATTGATACGACAGGAACAGTCACCTATATTGACTTGGAAGGTGGTTTCTTTGGAATCGTATCTTTTGATGGTTATCAATACTTCCCAATCAATTTGGACGAATCGCTTCAAGAAGATGGCTTAGAAATTGATTTCACGGCTAGAGTCGACGAAGATTACGTCGATGTCCATATGTGGGGTTTGCCCGTTGAAATCATAGAAGCCGGCATTGCAGAAGAGACAGAAGAGGCGGTTGAGGGAGAAGTTGAAGAGGAAGTTGAAACACCTGCGGAATAATCATTATATAATACAAAAAACCTCGATCGACGAGGTTTTTTGTTTATCTAAATTTTATGATAAGATAAATGTATATTAATTTGTTGATATTATGTCAAAAGATACAGCTGTTGCTATTGTTGCCTTAGCTATTCTAATAATAGTTGTGACTTTTGTAGGATCAAAAATAGGTCGGCCGGTTATGCCTGAACCAGATGTAACAGATGAAAGTGCAATGACATACGGAGAAGATATAATCGTCAATCTTTATTTCATCAATCAAGAGATGATGATTGATGGAACAGCTGATTATGCCGATATGGTTCAACCTGTTGAGCGAACGATAATGTCAAATCTCTGGAATCCAGAAGAAGCTCTGAGAATGCTGTTTTCTGGTCCGAATGATATTGAGAAAGATTTTTTAAGCACAGCCATACCATCAGATCTGCAACTAAATAATTTAACAGTAGAAGAGGGTATTGCGCATGTTGATCTCGACGAAGAAGCTGCTTCCTTGGCTGGATCAGCAACTGTTATCACATTAAGAGAGCAGATAAATAAAACATTACTACAGTTTCCGGCAATAGAAGAGGTGATCATTACAGTCGGAGGAAGATCTGCCGAAGAGTCTCTGCAGCCTTGAAAAGCTCATCAATAATGGAATAATTTAATTATGGAATGGGACAAATTTAGCGAAAAAGCATTACTTAAGTTTTTACCGATTTTTTTAATTATTAATTCTATTTATTTACTTTGGAAAGACCTGAAACAAAGGATAAATCAAACAGTTAAATCATGATCATCTACGAAGCTCTTATAATTTCTATCCTAAGATCGTTAGTTATTTTCTTATCAATATTATGTTTCATGCGCTTAGTAGAATTGATATTCTTGGGAAGAATTATCAGATGCGCTGTTAAATCTTATACGAATTTGTTTTGTTCTATTGTAAGAGTATTCAAAAGCAGTTGGCTGTTTTTGAGTCTTTTTTTGGCTCTATGCGTTTCTTCTTATATCTTTCCTATGAATCAAATTGTTTGGGAGAAATTCCAGTCAATCTTTCTTGTAATTTTTATCTTTTACGTAACATGGCTAATCCATCGCTTAATTAGCTGCCGCACCGAATCATTGATAGCTGATCGCAAAGAGAATAGGCGTAATATTACTTCTTTAAAATTTTTTAATCGTGTATTTGATATCATTCTCTGGGTGGGGGCGATATTGGTAGTTATTTCTCTTTTTAATTACGATATAAAAGTATTGCTAGCAGGATTAGGAGTGAGTGGCGTTCTGTTTGCGATTGCCTCTCAAAAGATATTATCCGAGTTATTCACTTCTTTCATGATCTACTCCGATCATATCTTTGCCGAAGGTGATTTTATAGTTATTGGTGATAATCATGGAGCGCCTGGAGAAGCCCAGGGACGGATTGAGAGAATCGGGATAAGATCGACGCAATTAAGAGGACCGAATGGAGAAAATATTATCTTGCCAAATCAAGATTTAGCTAACAAGATTATTTATAATTACAGCAAAAAGAATTCAACGCGAATGTCTTTGATTTTTAGTGTGGATTACGCAGTGCCTTCGGAAGCATTGAATAAAATGGATAATCTAGTAAAGGAGATTTTAGATAATCAGGATTTTGTTAAATGTGGACAAATTGATTTTAAATTTTTCGGAGCTCATGGACCAGTTTTTGAATTAACCTACGATTTAGAAACATCTGAATATCATGAAATGCAGATGATTTATAAACAAATTGCATTAGCCCTGAAAGATAAGCTATCTCAAAACGGTATTAATATATTAGGACGTTGAAATATCTATCTAAAATAAAAATTAATACTAATAGATATTATCGGATAGGGCAAGGATTGCTTTTGGTGTTATTAGGAATTTTAATTCTCGTTAAACCAGAACTGATCCTGATTACTCTAGCCTTTATAGTAGCTGTTGCATTAATTGCGATAGGAATCATAAATATCTTTTGGATAAGATAACAGCTAGATTGTTTTGAAGTTTCCTTGTGTTAAAATAGGCAAGATATGTTTCTTCTTTTGAGAAAAACCTCTCTAATTTTGGTATTATTCGGGTTGTTTTTAGTGGCTCAATCTGCTTCAGCCAATACAACTGATTCTTTTTTTGTTAATAGTCAATATGACTTATATGAACGAGAAGAATTGGTTGCTATTTTAATGGAAGAAACAAGCAAAGGGAGATTCTATGTTGAACAAGATTGGTGGCAAGCCCTTAGCGAGGAAGATAGAACAAAAAACAGTGACTATTTAAAAATACTTGCTTATGAGTTCGAGGAGAATATCTTTCCCATCTTAAGTGATGCTTATAATTGGAGTTGGAAGATTCAAACGATCGATCAGAAAATAAATATTTTCATTCACCAGATGCGTGGTAGTGCCGGGGGATATTTCCGTCCGATTGATCAGCAAGATCGTTTGCAGAATCCATTTTCCAACCAAAGACAGGTAGTTTATTTAAATAGCGTCCATCTAAACAGTTATTACATCCGGAGCTTGTTGTCGCACGAATTGATGCATCTGATAACCTATCATAAGAAAGAAAAAACTCATCAAGTTACCGAAGAGACTTGGTTAAACGAAGCTCGGGCCGAATATGCGCCTACTCTGGTGGGTTATGACAGAATTTATGATGATAGTAATTTACAGCAAAGAGCCAGGATATTTCTAGAATATTCTAATAATTCGCTAGTTGATTGGCAGGAAAAAGTTGCCGATTATGGGGCTCTTAATCTTTTTGCGCAATATTTAGTTGATCACTATGGTCAAAAAATATTATCAGACTCACTGGATTCAAAGAAGGTTGGCATAGCTTCTTTGAATGAGGCTTTAATCAAGAATGGATACAAGGAAGATTTTGCTCAAATATATACGAACTGGACGATCGCAGTATTAGTTAATAATTGTTCTTTAGGAGAATATTATTGTTATCTTAATAATAATCTTAAGAATTTACGCATTATTCCCAAAACTAATTTTCTTCCGTTAGATGGAGAAAGCACGCTTTCTTCAACTGATCGCCTACAGAACTGGTCGGCTCAATGGGTTAGATTTATTGGTGGTGACGGAGATTTATATCTTAATTTTTTTGGTCAATCTGAAACATTATTCAAGGTACCATATGTGACAGTTAATCGTCAGGGAGTTGCCGAAGTCGGTTTTTTCAACTTAAGTGATTATCAGAATGGGGAAATTATTATTCCTAAATTTGGTACTAAATATTACTCGATCACTATAATTCCTTCTATTCAGAGTAAACACTCCGGGTTTAATGGATTAGAGGATTATTATCCTTTTAAATGGGAGGCAGTTATGGTTCCCCAGGCTAAGGAGGATAAAATTATTTTAGAGCTACAAGAAACAATTAATTCTTTATACCGCCAGATAATTTATCTTCGCAGTCAAATTGCGCTAACTTTATCGCGACAGCAGGGGATAAATCTCGGTTCATTTACTGAAGATTTATTTTTAGGATCAAGCGGTGAATCGGTAAAGGCATTGCAATTATTCTTAGCCATTCAGGAGCCAGATGTTTATCCAGAAGGATTGGTAACCGGATATTTTTATGAATTAACTCGTCAAGCCATTGTCAGATTCCAAGAAAAATATGCGGATAATATTTTGAGTCCAGTTGGATTATCATCGGGCACAGGTTATGTTGGAGTTCGCACTAGATCGAAATTGAACGAGCTTTTATTCATTGACCCTTAAAAAAATGGATAAATATTTTGGCAAAAATTGGCAAGAGAATGTATCGCTGAAAGATTATACTACTTTCAAAGTAGGGGGGTTGGCGAGATATTTTATCAAAGTAAAGTCGGAAGATGAATTATTGGAAGCCATAGAGAACGCTCAAGCTATCGATTGCCCTGTTTTTATACTCGGTGGAGGAAGTAATTTATTAGTTTCAGACAAAGGTTTCTCGGGATTGGTGATTCAAATGGATATTGAATTTATTAAATGGGAGGATCAGAAGATACATGTGGGCGCCGGTACAGCACTGAACAAATTGGTTATTGAATCGGTAAAACGAGGATTATCTGGATTTGAATGGGAAGCGGTCATTCCGGGAACAATTGGTGGGGCTATTTGTGGCAATGCGGGAACTCCGGAGCATAATATCGGGCATTTAGTGGAAGAAGTTCGCTTTTTTGATTGCGATAAAATGGATTTTAAATCTTACGTCAATGATGAGTGCAATTTTGAATATCGCGATAGCATTTTCCGCCATCAAGGCGATAAAGTGATTACATCGGTGGTTCTGTCTCAACATCATGGTGATGCTGAAATAGTTTTAAACAACTTACGGGATTTAATTCGGAAGAAAGTTGCAACTCAGCCGCGATCTTATCCTTCAGCTGGTTGTATCTTTAAAAATCCAGAAGGACAATCGGCTGGAGCACTCATAGATCAGGCCGGATTTAAGGGTCGGCGTATTGGCAATGCTCAAATTTCTGAAAAACATGCCAATTTTATCGTTAATCTGGGGGGAGCAAAAAGCGAAGAAATCATAGCTTTAATTGAGCTTATAAAAAGCTGTATTCATCGAGAATTCGGCTTAAATCTGACAGAGGAGATTATTTATTTGCCAAGATAATGGCAAAAACAGCTTGACAAATTTTGTAACATAATATAACTTGTGAAAGTACTTTTAGCAGAGATAAGTCGGCTGCTTAAGGTATCTTATAATTAATCACTAATTAATCACTAAATATCATGGAAGACGATTTAGAGAAAGATGTAGATGAGGAATTAGGAGATGACGCTCCTGATTTCGACTTCGCCGATGATGACAGCGATGTAGACGAGGAAGAAGAAGACGATTCGGACTTAGATCTTAACGAAGCTTAATTCTGAAAATAAAAGCTCCCGCAAGGGGGCTTTTTCGTTTATTGAATATGGCTTAGGCAAGTGTTATGCTGATATTGCCTTAATTTAAATGAATTATGAAGATTACTATATATGCTCCGAGCATCAATCTATTGCCGGATGTTAGTGATTATCTTGAAAAGAAAATCAATAATCTAGACAAATTTCTGCCTAATGCAAAAAAGAATGATAATAGCCGACTCGATACGGAAATTAGGATTAAGATTGAAAAAGAAGCTGCTCGCAATAATCTCTATAAAATTGGTGCCGAGATTATACTTCCTAGACAAGTTGTTGCCGTTACGGCCTACAACCAGGATGTTTTTAAAGCGATAGATGAAATCAGAGATAAATTACAGAGAGAGATAAAAAATTATGGTGGACGAAAAGATGCTATGTATAAGCGGGCCGCTCGCGCAATTAAAAGAATGAGACTTTGGGCCGGAGAGAGAATTCCTAAAGGTAAAAGAGAGCGTCACGAGTAATGTTTCTTGATAAAATAATCGGTGATCCGAATAAACGTTATTTAAGAAGCATCCAGTTTTTAGTTGACCGGATCGGTTTTTTGGGCTTAGAATTACAGAAATTTTCATTATCTAAAATAGAGCAGGCCGGAATTAATTTAAAAGATCGGGTGAAGAAAGGAGAATCGCTTGATGATTTATTGCCAGAGGCTTTCGCGCTTGTTCGAGAATCGGCTACGCGAACTTTGAAGCAAAGGCATTTTGACTGTCAGTTACAAGCAGGCATAGCATTACATCAAGGAAGAGTGATCGAGATGAAGACGGGAGAGGGTAAAACATTAGCGGCGACGGCTCCGGTTTTTTTGAATGCTTTAAGTGGTTTAGGCGTGCATGTCGTAACAGTCAACGATTATTTGGCTCGTCGCGATGCGGTATGGATGGGGCAGATTTATCATCTGCTTGGCTTGAGCGTTAGTGTTTTAAATCATGAGCAATCATTCTTGTATGATCCTAATTTTCGTCAAGCTGAAATCAAAGATGACGCCAGAGACAAAACCGGTGGTTTTATGGTAATCCAAGATTTTTTAAAACCATGTTCTCGTGCGGAAGCTTACAATGCCGATATCACATATGGTACTAATAATGAATTTGGTTTCGATTATTTACGAGATAATCTTGTCTTTCGTTTAGATGATAAAGTACAGCGCGCTTTTAATTATGCGGTGATTGATGAAGTTGACAGTATATTGATTGATGAAGCTAGAACTCCATTAATCATTTCTCAATCTGAGACCATGAAGCCGGAAGAATATATCAGTTTTGCGCAGTTAGCAGATCGTTTGAATGAGGGCGACGATTATAATGTGGACCGCAAGATGAAAGTCGTTAGCCTAACAGATACAGGCATTGATCGTGCGGAGAAAGCTTTAGGGATTGATAATTTATATCACCCTCAATACATAGAATCTTTACATAGGATAATGAACGCCCTCAGGGCAAAAGAACTCTTTTTAAAAGATGTTGATTATTTGATTAAAGAAGGCGAGATTATCATCGTTGATGAATTTACTGGAAGATTGATGCCTGGCCGTCGCTATGCCGATGGGATTCATCAGGCTATTGAAGCGAAAGATGGAGTGATAATCAAGCCTGAATCGAAAACATTAGCGACGATCACTTTGCAGAATCTATTTCGCATGTATCCGAAATTAAGCGGGATGACAGGAACGGCCGTTTCAGCAGCTGAAGAGTTTGATAAAGTTTATGGTCTAGATGTCAAAGCAATTCCAACTCATCAGCCAATGATTCGACGGGATCTTCCAGACAAAGTTTATGGAAAAGAAGAGGCGAAATTTAAAGCGATTGTTACGACTATAAAAGAAAAACATAAAATTGGTCAGCCGGTGTTGGTCGGAACAACATCAGTTGAGGCAAATGAATATTTTGAAAGATTGTTGGGACGTGAAGGAATACCATGCCAAATTTTAAACGCCAAATATCACGAACAAGAGGCTCAGGTGATTGCCCAAGCAGGGCGTCAAGGGCAAGTGACAGTGGCTACTAATATGGCTGGACGGGGAGTTGATATTATCTTGGGTGGTAATCCTCCTAATGAAGAGGAAAGACAGAAGGTGATGTCTCTGGGCGGATTGCTTGTCCTAGGAACGGAACGTCATGAAGCCCGTCGAATCGACGATCAATTGCGTGGTCGGGCCGGGCGACAAGGAGAACCTGGTTCTTCTATATTCTTTCTTTCGTTAAAAAACGAAATTTTCCCTAAATCAAAGAATATTGTTAAATATTTTGGCGGAGAGAGAATAGAAAAAATGATGGAACGTTTTCATCTACCGGAAGACGAACCGATTGAACATCCATTAATTTCTAAAGCCATCGAAGCAGCTCAACGAAAGGTTGAGGGAATGAATTTTGATATTCGCAAAAGGCTTTGTGATTATGACGATGTGCTGAATAAACATCGTCAGGTAGTGTATCGAAGGAGAAATGATATTCTAAAGATTTTTGAAAGCAAAGATTGGGCTGCACGATGGCGCGAATTAATCGATCAAGTGCTTGGAGAAGAATTTGATCAAATTATCAATTCTCATACAACTGGTGTGATAGAAGATTGGAATTTAGAAGAAATGGCCGAAAGAGCAAAGATTATTTTGCCAAATGGAGAAGATATTCATAGAGAATTAGTAAGGTTGGCTAAAGAGAAAAGATTATCTGCTCCAGAAGCGATGAAAGAATATTTTCAGGATTTGGCTCGTCAAGCTTGTGATCATATTGAGAAAACAGTTGATTCGGCGCATTGGAATATTTTAGGGAAGACTTTATGCTTGAGATTCTTAGACGATTTATGGTCAAGGCATTTAACAGAGATGGAAGAGTTGAGACAATCTGTCGGATTAAGAGCCTATGCTCAGCGTGAACCACTTGTTGAATACCAGAATGAAGGATATAGAATGTTCAGTGATTTTATGATACGATGGAAGTCTAGTTTGGCAAATTCGGTTTTCCGAGTAAAAATAAACATTAGTTGAAAAATGACTTATCGCAGAAATATATTGTTTTTGCTTTTTTTGTTAGTTTTAGCTTATTTTGCTTTTGCTTTTGCTTATCCTGGACCGTGGTCACCTTCTTGGTTGCCCGAGCGCGATTTTCGCTATGGTCTAGATCTGCAAGGTGGAGCAAGTTTAATATATCAAGCTGATTTATCATCCGTGTCCGAAGAAGAACATTCCGATGCACTGGCAGGAGTGCGTGATGTTATAGAGAGGCGTATTAACTTTTTTGGTATCGCTGAGCCAAGAGTGGCCGTTAGGGAGGGAGTTAATCAATTATCGATTGAATTACCGGGAGTTCTTAATTTGCAAGAGGCTTTGGAAATGATTGGAGAAACGCCAGTTTTGGAATTTAAAGAGGTTTCTGAATCTGAATTCAGTGAAGAAGATCAGGAATTAGTAGAGTCTTTTAATAAAACAGTTTTAGAAAAAGCTAAAACAGTTTTGGATTTGGTCTTAGTTGGCGGTGATTTTTCGGAATTAGCGAAAGAATATTCAGATTGTTCTTCGGGAGAAAACGGTGGTGATCTGGGTTGGTTCCGCGCCGAAGACATGGTTGCTGAATTTTCAGAAGCCGCCTTTGAGTTGGAAGAAGGAGAAATCACGTCAGAGTTGGTTCAAACAGAATTCGGCTATCACATTATTAAGAAAACTGGTGCAGAAAATGAAGAGGGACAGATTCGGGCTAGTCATATTTTATTTGCGACACAGGAAGTCGGCGAATCTTTTTCATTCTGGCGCAACACAGAGCTAACAGGGAAGCATCTTGCAACTGCTCGGCGCTCTTTAGATCCGGTCACGGGGCAAGCAGTTGTGGAGCTTGAATTCAATCAAGAAGGATCCATTCTTTTTGAAACAATAACTGAAAGGAATATAAATAAACCATTGGCAATATTCCTTGATGGAAAAGCTATTATAGACACAAATTCCGATGGAATAATTGACGAGAATGATCTTTATGCCCCAGTCGTGCAGGAGAAGATTTCCGGAGGCAAAGCTATTATCAGTGGAAGCATGACGCCAGTTGAGGCTTCGCAGATTGCGCAACGCTTGAAAAGCGGTGCCTTACCAGTACCGATTGAGCTTATTTCTCAGAAAACAGTCGGACCGATTTTAGGCAAAGAGTCGTTGGATAAATCTTTATCGGCAGGTTTATGGGGGCTTTTGGCGGTAATTGCCTTTATGATCTTATTTTACAGATTACCTGGATTAATGGCGAGTATTGCCTTGATCTGCTTTGTAATCTTTTTATTAGCTTTCTTTAAGCTTATCCCTCAAATTACTTTAACAATGGCCGGGATCGGTGGTGCAATCTTATCGATAGGCATGGCTGTTGACGCGAATATTCTTATTTTTGAAAGAATGAAGGAAGAGCTTAGAGAGGCTCGGGGGATAGATCGAGCCGTTGAAGTTGGGTTTCAAAGAGCTTGGCCATCAATCCGAGATGGTAACATAACAACCTTAGTGGTGGCAGTCATCATGTGGTTTTTTGGAACGAGCTTCATTAAAGGATTTGCTTTAATTCTGGGATTGGGTGTCATATTGAGTTTGTTCTCGGCCATATTCGTTACTCGTTCGCTATTGCGCCTTTTTTATAACAACCCAGAGAAAAAAATAAAATGGCTTTGGCCTTCTTGAAATATGTTTGACTTTATTCGTTATCGTAAATGGTTCTACTTGCTTTCATTAGTATTAGCTTTAGTTAGCATAGCTAGCTTGATTTTCTGGGGTCTGAATTGGGGTATAGATTTTAAGGGCGGGAGCTCGTTATATGTGGAATACGAATCTGATGTCCCAGCTGTTAGCGAACTCAGAATGAGCATGCAAGAACTGGGTTTGGGCGCGGCTGAAATAAGGACAGCTGATGATAGAGGCATTATGATCCAGACAACTGGACAAATCAGTGAAGAACTTCGCATTAAGATTATGGAAGTACTTTCGGAGAAGGGCAGTTTAGCCGAAGGATCATACGAATTCGAAATTATATCATCAACGATAAGCCAAGAATTGACAGATAAAACCAGCCAGGCAGCTCTTCTGTCTCTGTTGGCCATATTGCTTTACATCAGTTGGGCATTCAGGAAAATCTATCGTCCTATTCCTAGTTGGCAATATGGTTTAACGGCACTAATAGCCCTGTGTTTCGATATGTTGATTATGCTAGGGACATTTGTCTCCTTAGGTAAATTTGCTGGAGCCGAAATGAATATTCCAATTATAACTGCCTTATTGATAGTATTCGGGTACTCTATAAATGATTCGGTGGTAGTGTTCGATCGTATTAGGGAGAATCTGCTCAAAGGAGTCGGTCGAGACTATCGAGAAGCTGTTAACCATTCTTTAAATCAGTCATTAAGCCGTTCGGTTAAAACGTCTTTAACAACAATTATGGTCTTAGTGTTTTTACTTTTATTAGGGGGAAAGACGCTTTATCTATTTGCCATGGCATTGATCGTGGGAATTGCTTCCGGAACTTATTCTTCTCTTTTTATCGCCAGTCCATTATTAGTTGATATCTATCAGTATCGACTTAAGTCCAAACGCTAACTCATGGCAAGCCGTCCGAAATACATCTTTGTTCTAGGTGGAGTTATGTCGGGCATTGGCAAGGGAATTGCAACGGCTTCTATCGGCAAAATTCTGCAAGCTCGAGGATTAAAAATTAATTTAATAAAAATAGATTCTTATCTCAATGTCGATGCTGGGACGATGAATCCCACAGAGCACGGCGAAGTTTTTGTTTTACGTTCCGGTTTGGAATGTGACCAAGACATGGGTAATTACGAGAGATTCCTTAATTATGATGCTTTGAGCCAAGATTATATGACGAGTGGGATGGTTTATCGAGATGTTATCGATAGGGAGCGCCGGCTATTATATAAAGGGCAATGCGTCGAGGCCATTCCTCATATTGTCGAAGAAATCATACGTCGGATCAAGATTTCTACCAGATTGCATCAATCTGATGTTTCGGTCGTGGAGATCGGTGGAACGATTGGTGATTATCAGAATATCATGTTTATTGAAGCGGCTCGTATTTTGAAATTGCGTCATCCTGAAGATGTCCTTTTTATAATAGTTACGTATCTTCCTGTCCCTAAAAAGATTGGAGAAATGAAGACAAAACCAACGCAGAATGCCGTCAGACTTCTCAATTCCTATGGTATTCAGCCTGATATTATCTTAGCTCGTAGTGATGGTCCTATCGATCATAAGCGACGTGAAAAGATAGCGATATCTTGTAATATTCAAAGCGAATTTGTCTTGTCAGCTCCTGACGTGGAAAGTATTTATGATGTTCCCCTTAATTTTGAAAAATTTGAGTTGGGGAAATTTATTTGTCGCAAACTTCATCTAATTAATCGTCGTCCGAAGCTTGATGATTGGCAAAAATGGATAAATTTAACCCATAATAATGGCAATCCTATTAAAATTGCAGTGGTGGGTAAATATTTCAATACGGGAGATTTCATACTTGGAGATGTTTATGTTTCAGTTATTGAGGCGATAAAATTTTCAGCTTATTATTTAAAGAGGCGACCCGTTATTGATTGGATTTCGGCTCAAGATTTTGAATCTGGACGAATGGATTTGAAAATAATAAAGAAATATGACGGAGTAATCGTGCCCGGAGGATTTGGTGATACTGGAATCAAGGGAAAACTTATGGTTATTAATTATGTTCGGGAAAATAAAATACCTTATTTAGGTTTATGTTATGGCATGCAATTGGCGATAATAGAATATGCTCAAAATGTTTTAGGGCTATCAGCCAACACAACCGAGATTGACCCCAAGACAACTCATCCAGTGATTGATATTATGTTAGATCAGAAAAAGAATATTGATCATCATAATTATGGAGGAACGATGAGATTAGGTTCTTACCCGGCAGTTGTTAAAAAAGGGACGATTGCTTTTCATGCCTATAAGAAAGAAAAAATCTCAGAGAGACATCGTCATCGTTTTGAAGTTAATCCATTATATATCCAAAAACTAGAAGAGAAGGGAATGATCTTTTCTGGATGTTCCCCAGATGGTCGCTTGATGGAAATCATGGAGCTTCCGAACTCACAACATCCATTTTTTATGGGAACACAATTTCATCCGGAATTTCAAGCTAGACCGCTTGATCCTCATCCTTTGTTTACGGAATTCCTGAAAGCGGCTACGAGAGTATAGTGGTTTTCAGCGTTTATTGGTGTTATTATATGACTGTTTAATTTTGCTGAGTTTTGTGTTTTTACAAAAAGTGATATTTTTATAAATACACAGCAATATTATTATTTAATATTATCCAAATATAAATATGAAATCAGATTCAATCGACCTTAGCTTTCAAACCAAAGAATTATTCGATTTTATCGACTTAACTGACCAGATAAAGGAATTTTTAGCAGGCACTAGCATTAAAAATGGATTAGTTAATGTTCAATGTTTGCATACTTCGGCTGCTCTGATGATTAATGAAAATGAACCTCTTTTATTAGAAGATATTAAATTGAATTTAAACAATATCGCGCCGAAAGATGGTAATTATAATCATGACGATTTCGACCGAAGGACAGTCAACATGTGTCCCGATGAATGTGTTAATGGTCATTCTCATTGCAAAGCCATTCATTTGCCTGCAAGCATTACGTTGAATTTTAAAGAGAATAAATTGCAATTGGGGCAATGGCAAAGAATATTTTTAGTAGAACTTGATCATGCCCGCCCCAGGACAATTCAAGTGCAAGTTATTGGAGAATAATATTCAATGCTTGCTTCGCAACTATGAACAGAATAATGGTTAATGCAGACAAAATAGGAAAATTATTAAGTCGAGGAGTTGAAGAAGTCATTGATTTTAATAATCTAAAAAATAAATTAGAGAGCGGCCGGAGATTGCGAATTAAATTGGGAATTGATCCAACTAGCCTAAATTTGCATTTAGGCCGGTCGGTTCCTCTACTAAAATTGCGAGACTTCCAAGAATTAGGCCATCAAGTGGTTATTATTATTGGAGATTTTACTGGTTTGATTGGCGACACTTCTGATAAAGGAAGCGAAAGGCCGATGCTTCCCGAGAAAGTGGTTAAGGCTAATGCCAAGACTTATATCAGGCAAATGGCCAAGATAATAGATATTAAGCAGGCAGAAGTTCACTATAATAGCAGATGGCTGAAGAAACTTGACTATGCTGAGATTAATCGTCAAGCCGATCAATTCTCTTTAAACGAGTTTATTTCTAGAGAAAATATTGATACCAGAATGAAGAATGGTCGGAGGGTTTCTCTGCGCGAAGTTCTTTATCCTTTAATGCAAGGTTACGATTCAGTTCAGATAAAAGCTGACGTCGAAGTGGGTGGGACCGACCAGAGATTTAATCTTTTAGCTGGCCGAGATATGCAGAAATTCTATGGTCAATCTCCGCAAGACATATTAACTGGTCCATTGGTCGCCGGTCTTGATGGCAGAAAGATGAGTTCGAGCTTCGGTAATACGATAAATTTTCTAGATGCACCGAATGATATATTCGGAAAGATAATGTCTATGAAAGATGATTCGATTATCGAATATTTTATTCTTTTTACACGAGTTGATGCATTGATTATTGATAAGTATAAGAATGATCTCAAATCAGGCATCAATCCTCGAGATGTAAAAGCGGAATTAGCTTCTGAAATTGTGCGCATGTATCATTCTGACAAAGCGGCCCAAACAGCTAAAGATTATTTCACAAAGGTATTCTCGCAAAGAGAAATTCCATCTGAACGACAAAAATTCCATCCGGAACATTATGATATAGTCTCTGTTTTATCTGAATCAGGTCTGGCAGTATCAAGATCAGACGCTCGTCGGATTGTTGAACAGGGAGGCGTGAAAGTGGATGGGCAAATCGTAAAGAATATTGATTTTACTGTTAATCCTGGCTCTGTCTTACAAAAAGGCAAAATTCGATTTTTAGATATTATATGATTAAATAAATTATAAATAATACTGATGTCTTCTAATGTTGATGATTTTATAAAAGAAGTAAGTGATCGCGTGGAACCGGTTATCAAAGAAGTTTTAATGCTTAATCTTGATCCGGCGCGAGAAGAAATGGTTCTTTACCAGATTAATTCCGGTGGAAAACGGCTACGTCCAGCTATCGCTGCGGCTAGCTGTTTTTTGTTTGGAGGAAAATGGTCAGATATTATTTATCCGGCAGCAGGATTAGAAATTCTGCACAACTATACATTGATTATCGATGATATTATCGATCGCAGTCAATTAAGGCGGGGGAAAGAAACTACTTGGAAAAAATACGGCCAATCGCTGGCTCAGTGTGCAGGAATGCACTATGCTGCTTCTTTAATGCAAGCAGGGGGAATATCTAAGAAATCGGAAAAAATATCGAAAGAATTAGCTTCGGCATTAAAGATAGTTATTGAAGGAGAAGTTAAGGATATCTTGGCCGACGCTCAACCGAAAGAAACCTCTGAATATTTGAAGCAAGCTCTTTTTCCAGAAGTCAATCTTGATACTTATCAGAGGATAGTGGCAGAAAAAACAGCAGCTTTATTCATTATAGCGGCTCGATCGGGGGCACTAGTAGCTGATGCCACGCAAGATCAGGAAAATTTAATTGCCGATTACGCATTTAACTTAGGGATGGCTTTTCAAATTAGCGATGACCTGTTAGACATCTTCGGCGAAGAAGAGATTTTCGGAAAAGAAACAGGTAAAGACATCAGAGAGGGGAAGAGAAGCAATGTGGTGTTAATCTATGCTTTAGACGGGATGAAAACCAATGAAAAGCAAAGATTTATAGACATTCTTCGTTATGATACCAAAACAGAAGATATGATTAACGAAGCGATAGAAATGGTAAAGGCAACAATGGCTCGCGATGAGACTATTTCACTGGGCCAAAATTTTATTAAACAAGCTCATGCATCTCTCGAAAAGTTACCCAAAAATGAGTGGAATGATTTATTAAGAGATATAGCTTCTGGAATTATGTTGAGAATAAAATAGCAAACTCATCGCAATATGATAAATCATAGTAAAAAAATTCTAGATTTGGTGCGGCAAGAATTTGTTTATGGGGGGCATGTATTGTCTTTAGGGGCAGTCAGCATAGTTGTTACAGCTGCCAGAATCTTGGTATTACCCATAGAATGGAAATTCTTAGTGATGGCTTATTTATTGGTATATATGGTCTATCTTTATGATCGTTATGTTGAAATTAAAAAAGATTTGTCAATTAAAACAGAGCGGGCGACACACTTCCGCAGATATTATGCGAAATGGACTCCGATGATCATTTGTGCCGGTATATTGATAATTGCTCTGATATGCTTTATTGAAAAAATCAAAATCATAGTTGCTATATTAGGCTTTCTCATGCTTATCTCGGGATTATTTTACGGTTCATATCTAAAAAAAATCACGAGGAAGATTCCTGGTTTTAAGAATTTATTTGTACCGCTTATTTGGGCTCTGCTTATTATTTTGATGCCATTATTTTATTCTTCTCCGCTATCTTGGGGAGTATGGTTGTTTTCATTATTTGTATATCTTAGGATATTCATAGGCGTTTCTTTTTCTGATATAAAGGATATTGATAGCGATAAGGTAGAGGGAATAAAAACGTTAGTTGTTATTTTCGGTCAAAAGAAATTTTTGAGAATTTTAGCTATCGTCAATATATTACCGATAATAATCTTGATGGGCGGAGCGTTAAAGGGAATCCTACCGTTTTTTTCTTTAATTTTGATAGCAATGTCTCTTTATTCTTATTTTTATTTATGGATTATAAATAAGAGAAGCACAAATGTTATTTCTCTGACTGGTAATTTAGTTTACGCAGAAAATGTGTGGTGGGCTCCTTTAATATTATTAGCTCAGGGAATTTCATGAAAGATTTAATTGGAATAATTGATCAAGTAATGGTTCTGATAAGCAATATCGGGGGCATAGGTCTTATCTTTTTCATTTCTTTTTCGCAAAAAGCTGGAAGAGAAAGATTGACTTTCGGTTTAATGACTTTCTTTGCCTTATTGTGGATAGACTTCACTTATCTTACTAATTATTCTTCTGTTCTTGAGACGGCTCATTTATTTGGCAAGATTGTATTCGGGTCAATTTCACTTTTTTTCTTATCAGCTTATTTTTTTGCAACCAATTTTTATTTGCAGGAAAAGAGAAATAAAATCATCGATATTTCTGTCAGCATAATAGGGATAACCTTTTTTATTTTGGCCACTTTTTCCAATTTAGTGATTGAAGATGTTAGATTTACAAAATGGGGGACAGATCTGGTGATTGGTTTGATGGGGACACCATTCTATATCATGGTGTTTTTATTTACTTTCATTATTATCGCTAGGATTATATCAAAATACTCTACGCTCTCTCTGCATAAAAAAAGACAAGCACAATATCTTGTGTTAGGTCTTTCGATATTTGCCCTGATGAACCTGATTTTCAATGTATTTTTACCTCTATATCGACAAACCAATGAATTCTATCAATTCGGGAATTATTCAATTATTTTACTTATAGCTTTTACTGCCTATGCTGTGATTAAAAGAGAGCTTTTTGATATCAAGATTGCAATTACCTCTATTTTTATTACTTTAATCACGATTCTTTTATCCGTAGAATTGATCTTTTTCACAGATCAAATCTGGCTTCAAATGATAAAGAGTTTAATCTTGGTGGTCTTCTTGGTGTTCGGATGGCTACTAATAAGGAGTACCATCAAGGAAATAAAACAAAGGGAAAAATTAGAGAAAATAACGCTAGAATTGGAAAAAGCCAATACTCAATTGAAAAAACTAGATCAGGCTAAATCAGAATTTATTTCAATTGCTTCTCATCAGCTCAGAACTCCGTTAACGGCTATGAGAGGATATCTTTCGATGTTGGTTCATGGTGATTTTGGGCAATTACCAATAGAAGCTCAAAAAACAATAGAGGAGGTTTACGAGGCATCATTAAGACTCTTAAAATTATCAAATGATTTATTGAATGTCTCAAGAATTGAATCTGGAAAATCAGTAATGAATTACAAAGAAGAATCAATTAAAGATTTAATAATGGCTATAGCCAAAGAATTTAGCGCTGAAGCTGAAAAAAAGAATCTATATTTAAGAATTATTGCCAGTGATGATTTGCCGGCGATAGAGATGGATTCCGAAAAAGTCCGACAAGTTTTTCTGAATATTATAGATAATGCCTTAAAATATACGGAGAAAGGAGGAATAACTATCTTGATTAAATTTATCCCGTCAGATCATATTTTAATAACCATAAAAGATACAGGTGTGGGGTTGGACAAGCAGGATATAGGAAAGTTATTCCAGAGCTTTTCTCGGGGGGAATCAGGCTCTAATTTGCATTCATCTGGCGCTGGTCTAGGGCTATACGTGGCTCGTAAATTTGTTGACCAACATAAAGGTCGTATTTGGGTAAAAAGTCCCGGTCGGGGGCAAGGGTCAACTTTCTTTATAGAATTGCCGATAAAAAAGATAATACAAAATTAAATTAATATTTGCGGAAGAGACTCAAGAAATAAAAGCACTTGACTCTTAGGGTAAATATGGTTAAATTAAATCGTTATGACGACACTCGATTATCATCAAATTCAAGAAGATTTATTCCGAACTATTCCATCGCGCTCGCAAGATATATTGAAGCGTCGATTCGGTTTAGGGAGTTTTGACAAGGAAACACTTGATGCGATCGGGCATGATTTATCAGTAACAAGAGAGAGAGTCCGCCAAATTGAAGAGGCGAGTTTAGCGAAATTGAGAGATATCCAAACAGACTCTATCAAGGAATTACGTCAAATTATGCGTCACTATCTGAATGAGCATGGTGGATTAAGAAGGGAAGATTATATCTTGCAGGATCTCAGTCACAAAGAAGGAGATCGACCTTATATTGTTTTCTTTCTTGTTCTCGAGCCTGATTTTTTCTCAACTCGAGCTGATGAAACAGTTTATCCTTTCTGGACTGTTGAAGAACAGAAAATAAATTTAGCTCATGATGTTATTGAAAGTTTGATGAGAGAGATTAAACAACACCATCGGGTTTTGAGTGAAAGAGAAATATTTAAAGTAAGATCCGAAGAAGAAGAGTTAATCAAATCTTGTTTGGAAATTTCCAGACAAATTGAGCAAGATATTAGCGGTGGTTATGGTTTAACTGATTGGCCGGAAGTGTCTCCTCAAAGATTGAGAGATAAAGCCTACTTGGTTCTGAAAGAAGCCGGAAAACCCCAGCATTTTACAAAAGTTACGGATTTGATTAATGATTTTAATGAACGTTGGCGACAGAGTGGTCATCAGAACGTCAGGCAGGCACTATCCCAGACAGTTCACAATGAGTTAATCAGAGATCCGCGTTTTGTATTAGTAGGCCGCGGACTTTATGCATTAAGAGAATGGGGATATGAAGAAGGAACAGTTAAGGATTTAATCATTAAAATTATGCAAGAAGTCGGTCATCCATTGACTCGCGATGAGATAGTAGAGAAAGTGTTAAAGCAGAGATTTGTAGAAGAAACAACTATCTTGCTTAACCTGGGTAGAAAGGATTATTTTCAAAAACAGGGAAATCAAACCTATTGGTTGATCAAAGGATAAATCAAATTTATGACGAGTTTGAGCAATTTGGGCATCGGGGCAATAGAGGTAATAATTTGTTTATGGAGAATGCTTTTAGCGTGGTGGTGGATCTTGCCGCCATTTTTGTTTTATCCGTATTGGAGAGGCATCTATCTTAATTATATTCAGGATATTTGGTCCAGGGATAAAGGAAAATATAAACTTCTGGAGATTAAATTATCAGAAGAAATAAATAGGCCGATTAAGGCCATGGAGCAATTGTTTGCTAATTTATGGTTTGTTTTAGATGATCCTAATGCGCGAGAAAAATGGCTGGAAGGAAAGCAAATTCTTCACTTTTCTTTAGAAATTGTTGCTCGAGAAGGAAGCATTCATTTATTGATGAGAGTGCCGTCGGGCCAAGCTGAAACAGCAAAGTCTGTTATCTATGCGCAGTATCCGGAGCTGGAAATTCAAGACTTTGAGGAATATACATTGAAAGTTCCTAATCCTTTACCTAATCAAGAATGGAACCTTTGGGGAACTGATATCAAGATGATTAAGCCAGATAGTTATCCAATTAAAACATATCCGGTCTTTTTTGAAGAGAGCCCATCTGACAAAGAGCAATTTAAAATAGAGCCAATGTCTGCTTTATTAGAAGGATTATCGACACTCAAACCTGGAGAACAAATATGGATGCAGATCGTGGCCGCTCCGACCCGAGAAGATTTAACGGGTTGGATAACGCGAGCAAAACTAGCACGCGATAAGGTTTTACAAAGAGGGGATGCTGGTAAAGAAATTGTCAGAAAGCCTATCTTTAGACAAGTGATCGATATCTTGTTCTTCCAACAAGAATTTAAAGATGTGGAAGTTAAAGAGAAAACAAAACCTTCCTTGCAAGATATTCCTGAGGCAGAGAAGAGGATAGCCGAGGCAATTGATCGCAAGGCTAGCAAGCCAAGCTTTGAGTGTTTTATCCGTGTTTTATATCTGGCCAAAAGAGATGTCTTCTTCAAGCCTCGAGTGACAATTCCGATTAACTTTTTCTTGGGATTTAATACCGAAAATTTAAATAGCTTTAAACCGAAATCAACCTCAATAAAATATCCACCGCTTGAAGATAAGCGTCTTTATCTCAAACAACGAGATGTTTTTTGGCATTATTTAAATCGTTTATTCCCGGGTTATCCAGAGAGTAAAGAGGTTTATATTTTAAATACAGAGGAATTGGCAAGTCTTTTCCATTTTCCTAGCCGAGCTATGGCTCCGGCTTCGGGATTGGAGAGAATCCGAGCCAAAAAAGGCGAACCTCCATCAAATTTGCCAGTGGAATAATTTTTTAGTTTTAAGCAATATTTAATTGTGATAAGATTGGGTTTGTAATGGCGGAGAATATCACCCTCTTGGGGTCAACCAATTTTCGCGGTCAAGACAGGCGTTTCGGAATTAAACAACCAGATCGCCGTCAGCATTTTTATGTGGTAGGGAAGACGGGTATGGGTAAATCAGAATTGCTTAAGAATATGGCTATTCAAGATATAGAGAATGGCCGGGGCTTAGGATTCATCGATCCTCATGGCGAGCTCGTTGATAGTTTATTGGATTTTATTCCTTCTCATAGAACAAACGATGTGATTTACTTTAATCCGGCTGACAGGGAATATCCGGTAGCTTTTAATGTTATGGAAAGGGTGCCGACGGAACTCAGGCATTTAGTGGCTAGCGGGTTGATGGGAACATTTAAAAAGATTTGGCCCGATGTTTGGAGCGCGCGTATGGAATACATCCTTAATTATGCAATTTTGGCTTTATTAGAGCATCCTGGTGCGACCTTGTTGGGTATTAATCGATTATTGTCAGATGTTGCTTATAGGGAGAAGGTTATCAAAAAGGTTAGTGATCCAGTAGTAAAATCGTTCTGGACTAAAGAATTTACTCGTTACAGTGAGCGATATGAGATAGAAGCTACGGCTGCTATCCAGAATAAAATTGGCCAACTTATTTCAGCTCCCCTAATCAGAGGCATTATCGGTCAAGTTAAAACATCAATTGATATCAGAAAGGCAATGGATGAGGGGAAGATATTATTAGTTAATTTATCCAAAGGAAAGGTGGGGGAAGATGCTTCAAGTTTATTGGGAGCATTAATTGTTACAAAATTGCAGATAGCGGCAATGTCCAGAGTTGATATTCCTGAACCAGAAAGACGTGATTTTTATCTTTATGTAGACGAATTTCAAAATTTTGCCACAAAATCATTTACAAATATCTTTTCTGAGGCCAGAAAATACAGATTAAACCTTACGATAACACATCAATATGTTACGCAAATGGAAGAATCTATCAGAGATGCTGTTTTTGGCAACGTAGGGACGCTGGCTTGTTTCAGGGTTGGGGCTGAAGATGCCGAGTATCTTGAAAAGGAATTTGCTCCTGATTTTGAGGCATTGAATATAGTCAATTTAGATAAATATAATATCTATATTAAATTAATGATTGATGGCCTGGCTAATCGTACTTTTTCGGCTAAAACATTGGTGCCTCGCCCGATACCAGAACACACACATCGTGATAAAATTATTGCAGTGTCGCGCGAGCATTACGGGACGCCTCATAAGAAAGTGGAAGACAAGATTAATCGCTGGATGGAAGAGGTTGAGGTGGCTACTCCCAAAGGATCGGATTTACATGAAGCCATCTGTAGTAGTTGCGGGAAAGAATTTAAACTGACATTCAAGCCGGCTCCCGACCGTCTTTATTATTGCAAATCATGCCTTAAGAAAATTGCCAAAGATGAAGGAATCAACGAAGAAGAAGCATCGAAAGAAGGATATCGTAGTATTTTAAAAAAGATTATTGAAAGAAACCATAGTGAAAAAAGCAGTCCTAAAATAATTAAGCCAAATCAAACTGTCAATTTAGATGATTAATTCTTTAGACAAAATAAATTTAAAAGATAAGAGAGTTATACTTCAGTTGGATTTTGATGAATCATTCAAATCTTGTCGCCAAACGATTGAATATCTACTCAAACATAAAACTTCATTGATAATAATTGGAAGTTTGGAGAAGGAGATGAGTCTTATGCCTTGGATAGATGAATTAGAGAAAATCACGGGGCGATCAGTCACTTTTCTAGATCAATCAATATTTGAAAAGTCATTTCCCGATAAAGTTAAAAATTGTCTAGAGCAAAATCAGGTTGTTCTCTTAGAGAATTTAGTTATCTATCCCGAAGAAGAAAGAGGGGATTCGGTTCTAGCTCAGGCTTTATCAAGATTAGCCGATATTTATGTTAATGAAGCATTTGGGACTAGTTATTTGTCGTATGCTTCATTGACTCAATTGCCTGATTTTCTAGAAAGTGCTGGAGGGTTTGATTTATTAAAAGAGAAGAATTCTATCGAACGATTGAATGATCAGGCAATGACTGTTGTTTTAGGCGGAGACAGGGTGGCAGATTCATTAAGGCTGTTATTAATGTTTTTGGAAAAATCAGAACATATTCTGGTTAGCGGGAAGATTGCTGAAGCGATATTCAGGGTCAAAGGCATTTCACCTGGGAGAGATTGGCCCGATGATCAAATCGTGAGATTAATCAAGAAAATAAATTTAGCTGATCCAAAATTACACTTACCTATAGATGTTGTTACTGGCCCCAAGAATCTCGATGATTCTTATCGTCGTGTTTTTGCTCCGGGGGAGGTCCGCAAAGAGGATGATATTTATGATATTGGACCAGAGACAATACGTCTTTTTAAGAATATCATTAACCATTCCAAGGGTTTGATATGGCGAGGTCCACTTGGGCTTTATGCCTGGCCGGAATTCAGTCGAGGAACACAGGCAATTGCCGAAGCTATTACTCAAAAAACAGATCTTTATTCGGTAGTCGGCGGGCGAGAAATAGTAGGGTTCTTAGGGAAACTTAATCTCTTGGACAAGTTTTCTCATGTTTCTAACGGGGGAGAGACGATGATGAGAATGGCTGCTGGCCAAAAATTGCCACCATTTGAATCTTTGTTAAGTGATAATCTGATTGGTTGAGATGGATTTATCGCCGATCAAAAATATGAAAGAGGTAGCCGATTATATTAGAAGGCTACCCAGGGAAGAAAGGATTATTATTTACGGTGATGAAGATATTGACGGCATTTCTTCGTCAATTATCATCAAGGAATCATTAGAGAGATTGGGATTTTCAAAAGTAGAGAATGTTTTTTGCTTAAAAGAAAAAGAAGGAAGGGGGTTTAGCATTCCGGTGTTGCAATTTTTAAGAAAAAATTCGATCGGGACTATTATTCTGGTTGATCTGGGGATCAGCGATGTCGAAGCTATCCATGAGGCTAAGAATCTCGGCTTTACTGTCATTATAATTGACCATCACGAACCACCCTTAACTTTATTGCCACCTGCCAATCTTATTATTAATCCTAAGCAGCCCACTGATAATTATGTTTTTAAGCAATTAGCGGCAGCTGGTCTTTGTTATCATCTAAGTTGCTGGATGCTTCACGGAGATCCTGATTTTGATGTTTTAGAACGAAGATTTGTAGAAATGGCTGGCATTGCTACGATTGCTGACATGATGCCTTTAGAACATGACAATATTGATATTGTCGATAAAACTATCTGTATTCTGGAAGAGACTACGAGGCCATCTTTGCGTGCATGTTTAAATTATTGTTATAAAGATGATATCACCTTAAAAGAGGCGATTCACCGTATTATTACTATATTAAACGCTAGCTCTGTTAACAATCAGAGAGTGGCTGAGTCTTTTATTTTATTAACAGAAGATAATCATTCCAAGATTTTGAAATTAATTAAAATGTTGGAAAAAAAGGCTGTAGAGAATGTTGCTTTAAGGACTATCATAACTGATGAAGCCAAACAGCGGTTAAGTGAGGATAATTTACCTGAAATAATTTTTATGGGTGATAAAGATTGGCCGCGTCGGGCAGTAGCTTCAGTGGCGGCGCGCTTGGCCGATGTTTATCGTAGGCCCGTTTTTATCTATTCCCAGGGTGATACTTATAGCTATGGTTCGGCTCGTGCCCCCAAAGGAATTGATTGCGTGGCATTAATGCATGCTTGTTCTCATTGCCTGATTGATTATGGTGGGCATCCGCCAGCGGCTGGTTTCGGAATAGACAATAAAGATTTGCAAAAGTTCCGTTTATGCTTATTAGAAAATTATAATAAACTTCATGGATAAAATCGTAATTTATATTGACGGCGGGGCTCGCGGAAATCCCGGTCAAGCTGCCCTAGGGGTAGTCATAACAGACCATCACGGGAAGATTATTAAGGAATATGGGCGGGTTTTAGGAGTTAAAACTAATAATGAAGCGGAATATTCGGCTGCTATTTTTGCGCTAGAGAAAGTAAAGGCTCTTTGGGGTAAAACCAAGGTTAGAAATTTAAATATAGAAATGCGGTCGGATTCTCAACTTTTAGTAGAACAGATTAACGGTCGCTATAAAATTATTAATGATAAACTTATTCCCCTCTTCTTAAAATTATGGAATTTAAAGATTGACTTCGGGGAAGTTAATTTCGCGTTAATTAGTCGTGATGATAATATTGATGCCGATAGGATGGTAAATCAAGCGCTGGATCAGGAAGAAGGGAAGCTCTGTTGAATATTGACATAAGAGTAAAATTCATTATAATTTGAGTGCTTGGTTCGCGAAACGGTTGCGTTACTTTTAGTAACGAGGAAAGTCCGAACACCCTCCTATCATGGGAAAAAAGGTAGCGGCTAACGGCCGTCGTTCGGGTTCTAACCTGAATAGAGGTGCGAGCAGAGACGCCATTTTCTGAAAAGAGATGGCTCCCTTCGGGGAGAGTCCTGATGAAAATCAGGAGTGAAACGGCTAAATCCTTACCGGGTGCAAGAGCAAAAAGGAGATTTCTCCAGGTAGCTCGCTTGAGCTGATTGGTAACAATCAGCCCAGATAGATAACCGTTTAAACAGAATTCGGCTTATCGCGGGCCAAGCTTTTTTGTTTAGAATATTCTGATAAAATAATCAGATATAGATATGATCGCAAAGATATGGAATCATCGTACAAATAATACAACATCGGCCGGTTTTGTTTTGGCTATTGCCAGTTTATTTAGTGCTTTACTCGGTTTATTGCGAAATCGCTTGATTGCAGGAAGATTCCTGCCTGTCGAGCGAGATATTTTTTTTACGGCTCTAAGAATTCCTGATTTTATTGCAGCTGTTTTGATTATGGGAGCAATCTCGGTAGCAGTCGTTCCATTATTCCGGGAGTATACTCAGAAATCAGAAAAAGAAGGGTGGGCTTTCTTGTCGGCTGTTTTTAATCAAATGCCTCTTTTCCTGGCTGTCCTTTCGGCTATTTTAATAATTTTTGCTCCTCAGATTATTAAAGTGATTGCGCCTGGATTTGAAGCGGCGATACAATCACAGATTATCTGGTTGATGAGAGTCATGTTATTGTCGCCAATCATACTTGGATTAAGTACGATTATTTCCGGTATTTTACAATGCTTTGATCGATTTTTGGTTAGCTCCTTGGCTCCAATTTTTCATAATCTGGGAATTATTATAGGCATTATGTTCTTCGTGCCTTGGCTGGGATTAATCGGATTGGCGTGGGGCATGGTTCTGGGGGCATTATTGCACTTATTGGTACAATTGCCGTCATTCTTCTTCTTGAGATCCGGATGTTTACCAATATTTTCATGGAAACATCCAGGATTGCGCCGCTTGATTACGTTAACAATTCCGCGGTCATTAGCTATTATTCTAAATCAGGCCAATCTCTTAATTGTTACGGCTGTTGCTTCTTTCTTAGCGATAGGCAGTGTTTCTGTTTACAACCTGGCCGGTGATTTTAGTCAGGCATTAACTCGATTAATCGGTGTTTCTTTTACTACGGCTGTTTTCCCGGCTATGACATTAGCTTTTGCTCGTCATGATAAAAAACAATTTGTGAAAGATTTTATTACTAGTTTCAAGCAGATTGTCTTTATGATCATTCCTAGTAGCATTGTCTTCATTATTCTGAGGGCTCAATTGGTAAGGCTTATTTTAGGAGCTGGCAAATTCTCATGGGAAGATACGCGTTTGACCGCGGCTTGCTTAGGTCTTTTCTGCCTGGGTGTTTTTGCTCAGGCGTTGGTAACTTTAGTTTCAAGAACATTTAGCGCTATGCAAGATAATAAAACTCCGGCTTGGATTGTTTTTGCTTCGGTTATATTAAACGTATTGCTTATCTTTACATTCCTTCATTTTCTGGGTCAGGATGGTTCTTTCCATCAGGGTATAAGTTCATTATTGCGTCTGAAAAATATTTCAGATATTCGTATCGTTGGTTTACCATTAGCTTTTTCTTTATCTAATATTTTCCAGTTAATAGCTCTAATATTTATTTTACGCCGAAGATGGTCTGAACCATTCTTGAAAGATATTTTGTTGTTTTCGCTACGTACATTATTGGCTTCAATAATAATGGCATTCTTCGTTTACACCGCTCTTTATTACATGGCGGATCAGGTTAATATGGAAAGAACTATCGGTATTTTCTGGCAAGTGGTGGTTGCCTTGTTTGCCGGTCTGGCCAGTTACTTTATTGCCAGTTACAAATTAAATAGAAATGAATTAATTCAGATCGTCAGCGTTTTGGTTCGAAAACCAAAGAAATGATGTTAGAGACAATTAGGAATTTTGTCATTATCAGCCATGTTGATCATGGTAAATCGACTTTAGCAGATCGTTTTTTGGAGTTAACAGGGACTATCTCTAAAGGCAAAATGAGGGATCAGTTTCTTGATCGCATGAGTCTTGAACAAGAAAAAGGCATTACCATTAAAATGCATCCGGTTTGCATGGAATATTCATGGCAGGGGAAATCATGGCGGCTTAACTTGATTGATACTCCAGGTCATGTTGATTTTAGCTATGAGGTTTCACGAGCTTTAGCTGCGGCTGAAGGAGCTATTTTATTAGTTGACGCTTCTCAAGGGATACAAGCTCAAACTTTAGCTAATTTGCGCATGGCCCAGGAACAAGGATTGGTAATCCTGCCAGTAGTCAATAAAATTGATTTACCTCAGGCCGAAGTGGAAAAAGCGAGAACAGAAATTGCATCTATTATTAATGTGCCGGAAGATTCGGTTTCCTTGATTTCAGCAAAAAATGGAACAGGAGTAGAGGAGTTGTTGCATCGAGTGATTCAAGAAATTCCATCGCCTAAAAAAGAGGAGGGTGGCTTTCGTGGTTTGGTTTTTGACTCAGAATATGATCCTTTTCAGGGAGTAATTGCTTATCTAAGAATCTTTAATGGTTCTATCAAAGAAGGGGATAGGTTTCTTTTGAAGGCGACTGAAGCCAGGGGTGAAGTAAAACAAGTTGGAATTTTTAGGCCGGAGTTGGTTTCTTCCGAATTGCTTTCGGCTGGGAATATCGGTTATATTGCAACTGGTTTTAAGGAATCCGGCTGGGTAAGAGTTGGTGATACATTGGCGTTGGAAGGTCAAGAGGTAAGTCCACTTCTAGGATATCAAGAAATCCAACCGATGGTTTTTAATGGATTGTATGCCCGAGATGAGGGTGGTTTTCTTTTACTTAAATCTTCATTGGAAAAACTCAGACTCAACGACCCGGCTTTGACCTTTGAGCTTGAAAAGAGAGAGGGGTTAGGTAAGGGATTTAGAGTGGGATTCTTGGGCTTGTTACATGCCGAAATTACAGCTCGTCGACTCGAAGAAGAATTCGGACTGTCCTTGGTTATTACATCGCCCATGGTCAATTATCGTGTTAAATATGTTGGACAGTTGCCTAAAATAATTAATTCAGCAGCTGATTGGCCGGAAGCTTCTAAAATGGAATGGGCTGAAGAACCATGGGTGGAATTAAAAGTGGTTGTCCCTAATCGATGGCTCGGACAGGCAATGGAAGTATTAAGCCATTTGGATGGTATTTTTTGTGAACAGCAATATCTTCAAAGCGAGCGCTTTGTCTTAATTTATCAGGCTCCATTACGTTGTGTGATGGCCGGCTTTAGCGATTCTCTCAAGGGCGCTACAGAAGGACATGCTTCGGCCAGTTATCATCCCATAGATTATCGTCGCGCTGATTTAGTGAAGCTTGAGATATTGATAGCAAGCGAGGCTAAAGAAAGCCTCTCCCGCATAATTGCACGGCAAGATGCTTATCGGGAAGCCCGGCAGGCAGTTGATCGCCTTAAAGAAATATTACCCAGTCAGCAATTTGCAGTCATTATTCAAGGTATGGTAGAGAATAAGATAATTGCCCGGCAAACCATAGCGGCTCGCAAGAAAAATGTTACGGCCCCTCTCTATGGTGGTGATTGGAGTCGCAAAAAGAAACTTCTTGTAAAACAAAGAGAGGGGAAAAAGAGATTGGCTAAGTTCGGAAGAGTCGAGTTGACTCCGGATATTTTCTTGAAAATGTTGAAGAGTTGATTAGTTAGTTTATAATTATAATATGGTTCGCTATTGGAGACCGGCGCATAAAAAGAATAAAGGTGGAAAATGGCTGGGGATAACCTGTCTTCTATTGTTTGCCCTGGTTTTACTTTTTGCCTATCATAATATAAGGCTTTATCGTTATCGTGGCGATTATGCTGAAAAAGCCGAAGAGCTTCAGGCGGAAGTAAAAGCATTGGAAACGAAGGAAGCGCAATTAGAGTTTCAAATGGAAACTATGGGTCAGGAAGCTTTCTTGGAACAGATAGCTCATGAAAGATTAAATCTTAAGAAACCGGAGGAGCAAGTAGTAGTCTTTGAAACCAAGTTAGAAGAACCCGCTGAGGATGAAATTAATCCTAGCTTCTGGACTCAAATCAAGGAAAAAATAATAAGTTTCTTTATTAAGCGGCAGTAGTTCAGAGGCAGAACGTCTGCTTCCCAAGCAGAAGGTCGCGGGTTCAATTCCCGTCTGCCGCTCAAGTTATTTAACAGAAAATGACAATAAACAGTTTCTTTTTCAGATTTTTTTGATAAAGTTGACTCTGGGCATTGAACGTCAGCCGAGATAGCTCAGAGGTAGAGCAAGCGCTTCGTAAGCGTTAGGTCGCGGGTTCAACTCCCGCTCTCGGCTCATATTACATGACACTTTTAGAGATAAAAATTAATGAATTGCAGAAGAGGGTCCATCAAGTGATGGACTGTCTTTGACTGGGCGACTAAACAAGAAGAGGTTAAGAAAATTAAAGCCGAAACAGAGAAACTTGATTTTTGGGCTGATCGCGATCGGGCCGTTAAAATCAGTAAAGAATTAGCCGAAAAGGAAGAAGAGGTTAACAGTTTAGCTCTTTTAAAAAAGAAAGTAGATGATTTGTTAGAACTAGCTCAATTGGCTGAGCAGGATGAAGATATGCAGGGGATGGTGGAAGAACAAATAAATACGCTTAGGAAAGAAATTGATCAGCAAGAAGTTTATCGCTTCTTGAATAGTGATTATGATAAAGGGGGCGCAGTTATGGAAATCACTTCCGGTGCCGGTGGGCGAGAAGCCGAAGATTGGGTGGCTATGCTGACCAGAATGTATCAAAGATATGCTGAAGGTCGGGGTTGGCGATTATCTATCTTAGATCAATCCTTCGGAGAGCCCGGTGGGCCGGATGGGCGCATTGGGCTAAAAGAGATAGTGATTGAGGTGGACGGGAAACATGCATTTGGATATCTCAAAGGAGAGAAAGGTGTGCATCGGCTAGTAAGGATCTCTCCATTTTCTGAACAGCAATTAAGGCATACCTCTTTCGCCTTAGTAGAGGTCTTGCCGATCTTACCTAAGAATGAAGACGTTGAACTGAATCCTGCTGACTTAAGAGTAGATACATATCGAGCCTCCGGTCCGGGCGGGCAATATGTCAATAAAACTGAATCGGCAATTAGGATTACTCATCTGCCTACTAAGATACAAGTGGCTTGCCAAGCGGGAAGATCACAAGGGGCTAATAGAGAGATGGCTATGAAAATATTGAAAGCGAAACTTCATCAGAGACAAGCCGAAGAGAATGATGAAAAAAGAGCCTCGTTAAAGAGCGGTGTTAAGAGCGCGGCTTGGGGTAAGCAGATTCGTTCTTATATCCTGCAGCCATATCAATTGGTTAAAGACTATCGGACAGAAGTAGAGACTTCTAACGTAGCGGCTGTATTGGAGGGCGAATTAGATGAATTTATTAAAGCTGAAATAAAGCTCAATAATGATTAAATTTGACCAAGTTAGTAAGAAATATCCAAATTCCTGTTTAGCTATTGATAATGTGACGTTGGAGATAAAACAAGGGGAGTTTATGACTATTGTTGGTAAATCCGGATCAGGTAAGACAACTTTAATTAAATTATTAATCAGAGAAGAACTGCCTACTTCCGGTCAGGTTTATTTCCAGAACCATATGGTTAGTTCTATGAAGCCCCGAGAGATATGCCAACTGCGACAGAAGATAGGAGTGGTGTATCAAGATTATAAATTATTGCCCCAACAAACCGTATATGGTAATGCGGCCTACGTTTTAAGTGTAATTGGGGCAACCGACGAGGAAATTAATCGTGATGTTCCTAGGGTTCTTAATATTGTTGGGTTAGGGGATAAGGCTGATTGTTTCCCCGATCAGCTTTCCGGAGGAGAGAAACAGAGATTGGCCATTGCCCGCGCTTTAGTTCACCAACCGGAGGTGATTATGGCTGATGAGCCGAGTGGCAACCTTGATCCTTATAATACTTGGGATATTGTAGAATTACTCAAGAAAATTCATAACATGGGGACAACCATTATTATTGCCACTCATGATCGTGATGTTATCGCTCAAACAGAGGGGAGGGTAGTCGCTCTACATCAAGGCCGAGTTATTCGTGATGATAATACTAGTCGTAATTTTGTTTTCTAATAATGAATCTAATTTCTATTAAAAGAGCATTGAACTTCGGATGGGTTAATTTTAAGAGAAGCAAGGAATCAAGCTGGATAATAATTCTGGTGATAGCTGTAGTTATTTTCTTAATCAGTTCTATATTCTTATTAAAAGGATTATCTGAGGCGGTGGTGGAACAGATAAGTCAACAAGTTAGCGTAGCCGCTTATTTCCAAAGAGAGACTGATCCGGCTGATATGATGATGGTTAAAGAGGAGTTGTTTCTTAATTTCCCGGATGATATCCATGAGATTAAAATTGTATCGGCGGAAGAAGCCTTGAATCATTTTTTAGATCGTTATCGCGGAGATTCTTTATATCAAAGAGCATTAGATCAAGTAGGCGATAATCCCTTTTTGGCTTCTTTGGATATTATTGTCAGTAATCCGGAGAAGTATGCTGATATTTCTGATTATTTGGTAGAACATCATTCTCGTTTATTGAATAAAGTAGATTATTATCATCGAGAGGCAGTCATAGATCGTGTTTTTTCAATGACCAATCAGTTAAGATTAATGGGTATTATTGTTGCTATTTTCTTGATACTGTTAGTTATATTAATAGCTTTCAGCACCATCAGAATCTCAATCAACGCTTCTCGCTGGGAGATAGAGACAATGAAGTTAGTGGGATCACCGGCTTGGTTTACGCGTGCTCCATTCATTATTCAGGGATTGATCAGTGGGTTGATAGCGTTTTTATTGGTAGCGGTTGTCTTTGTTCCATTGATATATTTCTTATCTCCTAAAACAGAGATATTAATTCCAGGTTTCAGTCTTTGGAATTATTTAATTCATAATATTTTTTATTTGATTGTCATTCAGTTTTTGGTTGGGTTGTTATTGGGATTTTTCTCGACATTATTAGCTGTTCATCGCCATTTGAAAATATAATATTGGTTGGTAGAATTTCATTATTATTCGGGGGTCGTCTAACGGCAGGACACTAGGTTCTGGCCCTAGTAATCGGGGTTCGAATCCCTGCCCCCGAGCCAAACTATTTAAAAAGTAATCTCTCGATTTTTTTAAATATAAAATTAAGGAATAAATATTTTAAATAGGAAAAAGCCTCTCACAGAGAGGCTACGGGGTCCGGATAAGGGGGATAGCGGGGGACGCACTTGCTGCGGAAGGCCCCCGCTTTCCGGGTGGTGTGTCTGGCTCCGGGTGGGCCTAGAATTACAGTATTATATCAACAGGCTTATTTTTGTCAAGAGCAATGACACTTTATATCTTTTAGGATATAATAATAATGTATGAATGAGATATTATCAGCAGTTAAGATTTTAAAAGAAGGCGGAGTAATTGCTTATCCGGGAGATACATGTTATGCCTTGGGTGCTAATATCTATGATGATGAGGCTATTATGAAAGTAATAAAAGCAAAGGGTTTAACGGTCGGGGAAAGGCCTTTCCCGGTAGCTGTTAGTGGTCTATCGCAAGTTGAAGATATCGCTCATTTAGATGCAGATCATCGTGATATTATTAAAGAATTGTGGCCAAATCCGATTTTATTTTTATTACCAAAGAAATCATCAGTTTCATCTCTTTTGAGCGGACCAAGTAATTTGATCGGAGTGATTCAGTTTCAGAACGATATTCCTAATAAATTGATCCAGAGGTTCGGTTTTCCCATAACAGCAACCTCAGCTAATCCTTCAGGGCAAAAAGATATTTCATCTCCTAATGATGTTGAAGTAGATAATGATATGCTTCTGAAAGGTATTTGTCTTTATAGCGGAAAAGAATGGACGGTAGTTGATCTGTTTAACGGACAGATCCTCCAAGATGGGACTCTTGCCAGTAAAGTTGAGAAATTTTTCTCATAACCATATAGCTATTTGAAGTTATCCTCCATGAGGGGGATTTTTTATTTGACAAAATTTAATATTATTATATAATCAAGCATGAGCCGAAAAGGAGGTGAGGAGCTAAATCTCAAGGCTCGTATTTACATATCGACCAACACCAAAGGAGCGACGGATGCAAGTCCTAGTCGTAGGACCAACATCGGAGAATAGGGCTCTGTCTCACGAAGTTCATACGCGACTCGCGGAGGCAGGGGTGGCGGTCAAGACGACCGATCTGTTTCGAGCGCCGGGTGGCAAGAAGAAGGCTTTCGTCTACTGTGACAGGGAGAATCTCGTCACGGCTGTCGAAGCCGCGCTCATGGGCGTCGTTGATGAAACGGCGGTCGTCACAGGACTTCCCTTCAGGGAAGGAGTGGACCGACTGGTCTACTTCGGAATCATCCCGCAAGGGGGTGTGATGCCGGGCTGGTAGAGCGGCATCCGGGTGGGGGTGGAGCCACACATAGTGCGCTCTGCCCCCCTTTTCCTTATTTATGATAGAATAACTGATAATGTATCAATCCCAAGATTTTTTCTTTAAAAAAGCCAAGGAAGATGGTTATCCGGCTCGTTCCGTCTATAAATTAATGGAGATTGATAAGAAATATAATCTTTTTAAAGCCGGACAACATATCTTGGATTTAGGTTGCGCTCCTGGTTCATGGGCACTTTATGTTTCAGAACGAATAAAACCAAAAGGAATGGTTATGGGTATTGATCTTAAGGATGTTGGAATCACATCTGATAATTTTATTTTCATACAATTTGATATTTTCAAAATGGAGGATCATCAATTAATTGAATTCATGAATAAAAATAATTTTGGTCCTAAAATAGACGGCTTAATTTCAGACATGGCTCCATCTACTTCCGGTGTACGCGCTTTAGATGCTGGACGATCGGCACAGCTAGCCGAGAGAGCTCTAGCATTATCTAATTTATTATTAAAACAAGGAGGGTTTTTAATTCTTAAAATACTGGAAGGCGGGGAGCATGATCTTGTTTGGCGGCAAATCAAAGATGTTTTTTCTTTTCAGAAGCAAATCCGCCCTAAAGCTGTTAGGCGTAATAGTCGTGAAATTTATATAATAGCTAATGGATTTAAGGGTAATTGAATGGTTATTGAAAGAGAAATATGGCTTGAGAGAATCTTTACATGATCCCGACTCCTGGCCTCAAGAGATGTCGAAAGATCTCAAGAGGATTGAGAAACAAGAGCCCTTGGCTTATGTAATAGGATTTGTTCATTTTTTAGATTGTTTGATCGATTTAAGATTTCGACCATTGATTCCTAGGGTTGAAACAGAGTTTTGGACAGGGTTACTAATTGATAGATTTAAAAGCAAAAAACAATCTATTTCTTGCTTGGATTTATTTGCTGGATCTGGTTGTATAGGTATAGCAATATTAAGACATTTGCCTTATGCAGAAGTTGATTTTGCCGATAACTCTAAAGATTGCTTAGAACAAATAAAATTGAATTTATCTTTGAATAAAATTTCTTCGGACAGATTTAGATTGATACAAACCGATATCTTTGAGGGAATAACAGATCAATACGATCTGATTACAGCTAATCCTCCTTATATTGGAGAAGAATCGTTTGATCAATTACCTGATTCAGTTAAATGCTATGAACCGGCATCAGCTTTGATTAGCAAAGACGACGGATTATATTTAATCAAAAGATTTCTTAAAGCAGTTCCCAAGTATCTTAAAAAAGATGGATCATTCTGGCTTGAGTTTGATTCAACCCAAAAAGAAAAGATTACGGAAATAATTAATCCTGAATTTCAGTATTATTTCGGCCAGGATCAATATGAACAATGGCGCTTTTTAATCGCTCAAAAGAATTTTGATTAACGGATTCTCTGTGTTAAAATAATCTATTAATCATCATTCTATGACCAAGGCACGATCATCACAAATTCAAAAAGCACGGGGAATAAGAATCAGGATAATAGGATTGGGTGGCGGTGGTTGTTCAATTGTGGCAGAAATGAGCCAACGCCTGCCAAGCGTTAATTTTATAGCGGCTGATACTGATCTTGTTAACTTACAAAGAGTTAAAAATGATCACCTGGCGCTTTTTTCTTTTGGCAGTGAAAGTACTTGCGGGTTAGGAACCGGCATGAATTTTGCTTTGGGAGAGAAGATAGCCAAAGAATCAATGGACGAAATCAAGTCATTGTTTATGGATGTTGATCTATTTATTTTGGTTACTTGTCTTGGTGGAGGAATAGGATCTGGAGCGGCTCCAATTTTTGCTAAAGCAGCACGAGAAAGTAATGCTTTGGGCATGGGAGTCTTTACCATGCCCTTTGCTTTTGAAGGACAGAAGAGACAAAGATTGGCGCAACAATCATTAAGAGAATCAGCTCCTTACTTAGATGCTCAATTGATTTTAAGTAACGAAAAGATTTTCGAAGTCGCCGGTAATCAAACTTCTTTTAGTGCCGCGCTTTCTTTAATCAATCAAAATCTAATAGATAATTTGAATGCATTACTTGAGATTATCCGTCAACCGAGCTTAATCAATATTGATTTTTCGGACTTGAAGGCTATTTTGCATGGTCATGAGCAAAATGCTTTTCTGAATAGCGTTACGACTCAAGGAGAAAAGCGCCTAGAAGACGCCTTGCAAGGAATTACACATTATGATTTCTATTATTCTGATCCGATGCCGGCCCAGAAAGTTTTACTTCATATTTCAGGTGGGTCTGATTTAAAAATGGCAGAAGTCAGTATGATTAGCCAAGGGGTGAAGAAGCCTAATCCAGGGGCTCAGATCATTTTTGGGGTTGACCGTAAGAATGATTTTAAAGATAAAATTAGAGTGGTATTGCTTTCAATCAGTGCCATCAAATCCAAAGCTTCAGATGCGCCTGAAAAGAAAGTTATGAGAAAGAAAAAAGAACAAAATAAAAATATTAAGAAAAAAGTGAAGAAAAATCCTGCATCATCTCAAAAATCTAAAAAAACAGATATCTCTGATGAAGCCAAAAACATTAAAGTGAAAAAAGTTAAGAGGCTTAATGCATTAGATGTAAAAGAGCAGAAGAAGAAAAGTGAATTCCAGAAAACTTCACAAGAGAAGTTATGGGAAATACCTGCTTTCATGAGAAGAAAATCTTAAGATGATTAAAAAAGCAGCAATTATTTTATCTCATCTCGAATCAAAAACATTGCCCTTGGGAAGAATGGTTCCACCGGAGTTTTGGCTCTTGCATGGACAACCGCTTATAGCAAGACTAGTTGACGAAGCTGTATCCGTAGGAGTAGAAGAGGTAATTTTAGTCGGTCCTGCTGAGAAAAAAGAAATATGTGATTATTTTGACCAAGAAGGATTTCAGCATAATGCTGATAGTGCAGCGAAGCATGATTATGAGCGCATAAAGTTCTCCTTTATCCAAGGTGATAGTGTGCTTGATTTATTTTCAACACGAGCTAAAGGCGGAATTAGAGGAGAGGCCGTGGTTGTGATAGAGGCTAATTACCTATTGTCCGGAGGAGAAGGGGCCTGTGTTCAGCTTTTGAATCTTTTTAAAACAACCGAGAAAACAGTTCTTGGTTTATCGTCTTCACCTCAAGATTTCTCGGGCATTAATGTTATCGCTGAAAAAATAGCCGAAAGGATTTATAAAGTTAAAGAGATAGAGTCAAGTGAAGGACAAGAATCTTCTTTAAAGATAATCGGGCGATCAATTATTGGTAAAGATTTTGAAGAAATGTTGGCTGAATTCAAAAAAGAACGTAGGGGAGAAGATATTGATTTTGAGAAAACTCTAGTCGCAATGGTTAATAGCGGTAAAGTGATATATGGCTATGAAATGAAGGGTCATCAATTTGATCTTAATACTGAAAAGGGTTGGCTGGAGGCAAACAAGTATTTAGCATTTAATAATGATTGATCGGGTTCGGATTAAATCAATCAAGGGAAGGATGATCATAAACTCGCGAGGAGAGCCAACGGTAAAAGTTAATTTAACGACCGACTTAGATGATCGCGTTTACTCCGCTTCGGCTCCCTCAGGGGCTTCCTGCGGAGAGCATGAAGCATGGGATTTAAGAGATCACGATGATCATTTTAATGGCTTAGGGGTTAATAAGGCATTAAATCATGTTAATGCAATTATCGGTCCGGAATTGAAAGGGAAGAATATTTTATCTCAAAGTGAGATTGATGAAACCTTAGTCGAACTTGATGGTCATACCAATAAATCGCGCCTGGGGGCTAATGCTGTTTTGCCAGTTTCCTTAGCGGTTTGTCGAGCAGCTGCAGCTGCGTATGAGCAACCTCTTTGGCAGTACACGGCTTTTTTATATCGGAAATTAAATCCGGAATCCAAAATAGTAATACCTAAGCCATGTTTTAATGTTATCAATGGTGGAATGCATGCAGGGAATTGGTTAGATTTTCAAGAATTTATGGTTATCCCGCAGAGTGAAAATTATAGCGATAATTTGAAGGCAGGAGTCGAATTATATCAGGAATTGAAAAAAGTTTTGATTGATGAAATCGGGCCAATTTCAATAAACGTAGGTGATGAAGGAGGATTCGCGCCATCATTAGTTATGGCAGAATCGGCTCTCGATCTTATCAATTCAGCTAATAATCGTTTAACTCAGGCAACATCAATAAGAGTTGGGATTGATTGTGCCGCTGGTACTCTTTTTAAAGATGGGCATTATCGCTTAGCTGATGCACTTAAGAGCCGAGAAGCGATGATCGATTATTATGAAGAATTAGTAAATCGCTATCCAATAATTTTTCTAGAAGATCCATTAGAACCAGAAGATTGGCAGGGCTGGAACCAATTAATGAATCGTTTAGGTAATCGCATAGATATAATAGGGGATGATCTTCTCGCTACCAATAAAGAGCGTATCAAGGAAGCAAAAAAGTCTGATGCTGTAAATGGGGTTGTTATTAAGCTCAATCAGATCGGAACAGTGACAGAGACTCTTCAAGCAGCATCATTGGCGGCTTCCTTTGGGTGGCATTTACTCGTTTCGCATCGTTCCGGCGACACGAACGATGATTTTATTTCTGACTTGGCTGTTGGCATCGGAGCCGATTATTTCAAATCAGGAGCGCCGGCCCGAGGCGAAAGAGTGGCCAAATATAATAGATTACTAGAGATAGAATCAGAGTTAAAGCATTATGAATAAAATATTGTTGATAATTCTAGATGGATTAGGAGGAATTGCCAATAATACTTTGGGCGGGAGAACTTGCCTTGAAGCGGCACAGACTCCGCTAATGGACCGTTTCGCGCAGGAAGGTGCCTGCGGGTTAATAAAGCCGTTTATGAGAAAAAATTCATTTCCCACTTCTGAGGATACTCATTTTTCTTTATTCGGTTATGATGTGGAACAATATCAGATTGGAAGAGGAGTTTTTGAAGCTATCGGATTAAACATTAAGCTTGACGAGAATTCAATCGCTTGGCGAGGGAATTGGGCTACTTTAGACGATAAAGGGCACTTAGTTGACCGAAGAGCTGGCCGAATTCCCGTGAATGAAGATTTAATAGCCGGAATTAAACATTTGACGATAGAAGGCGTTGAATTTGATCTTTATTTAGGCCAAGAACATAGATCAGTATTATTAATGAGAGGAGAAGGATTGTCAGATAAAGTGAGCGATGGATATTCTCGAGAGTTAGGAGCTCTCCCTCCAAAAGTTACTGCCTTGAATGAAGATCCGAAATCAATCTTTACGGCAAAGATAGTAAATGAATATTTAGAAAAAATTCATGAATTATTAATTGATAATCCGATTAATAAACAAAGAATTGATCAAGGATTTCCTCCGGCTAACTATATCTTATTGCGTGGTGCCGGATCGTTTAAAAAAATACCGTCTTTTTATGAGCTCTGGAAACGACATGGGGCTTGTATAGCCGGGGGATATCTATATCGCGGTATTTCAAAAATGATTGGCTGGGACATTATTGATGTTCCCGGAGCCAATGCCAGTGTCGATACTAATCTATCCGGGAAAATCCAGGCATCAATCAAAGCTTTAGAAGATAAAGATTTTATTTTTTGCCATATTAAAGCGACTGATACATTGGGCCATAATCATGACTGTAAAGGGAAGGTTAAATTTCTCGAAAAGATTGATGAATCATTAAATCCAATTTTTGATTTAAAAAATATTACTTTGATTATAACGGGTGATCATGCGACGCCTTGTTCAACTGGAGAACATGAGGATGATTTGATTCCATTGTTGATCTGGGGCAAGGGGGTCCAAAGTGATGATGCTATTTATTTCGGAGAATCTGCTTGCGCACAAGGTAGCTTAGGGACAATGGAACAGACTCAGGTTTTGAGCAAAATAATGGAAATTACTAAATAAATTAATATTATTTTCAATATGAATATTAAAATAAGTGATCCCCGAACAAAAAAAGTGGTTATCGGTCTTTTGATAATTCTTGGTTTTGCTTTAGGATTTTTCTTACCTCGTCCTGTTATTATATGGACTAAAGATTACTTATCTCCGGAAGATGCGGCATATCGGGCGATCTATTTCTTGCAGCAAGAGGTTCTGGAAGAGGGCACATCCATTGAATTAATTTCGGTTGAACGGGATAACAATCTATATCGATTAAAGATGAAGATCGATGACCAGGATTTTTTATCATATTTAACAAGAGATGCTAAATTTCTTTTCCCGAGCGTGCTTAACTTAAACCCACCTAGCGAACGATCCTTGCTTCAAAATCAAAAACCCAAGATAGATTTGTTTGTAATGTCGCTCGATCCGGGAGCTAATCAAATTGAAAATATTCTTAAAATCGCAGTTGATCAGTTTGCTCAAGATATTGCATTTGAATTGCATTATATTGTTTTATCCGAACAAGAGGGGGGTTATTATTGTTGGGATGAGAACAAGCAGTATTGTTCTCTCTGGGGAGTGGCCGAGATAGATCAAACGATCAGAGAACTCTGCTTAGCAAAACACCAACCTGATAAATTATGGGATTTCATTACAGCAGTGAATAATGAAACTTTAACAGATGATTCAGTAAATAACGTTGCTTTAATAAATGACAGATGGATTAGTCTTGCTTCGGCGTTAGATATTAACGTGGCATTAATAGAATCGTGCCAAGAGGAAGAAGCTTCTTCTCTCTTGCAAAAACAATCAGATTTACGTCAACAAAAATATCCAGTGAGAACGCCTCGCTATTATGTTGATTCATTCGGAGAATATCAAAATGAATCTGTCATTGGACCATATTCAGCAACATTAATAATTAATGGAATGATCTACGGGCAGAATGAAGAATTGCTATCTTTAACAGAAGATAATTATCGAGATATTATTTGCAGTGCTTTTATTGATAAATATCAGCCTGATATTTGTCATAATTTTTCAGAAAAAGAAGAAGATATCCAGGCTGAAAGCGAAGCGCCTCTTGAGTAACAATTATGCAACAAATACCATTTGTCCAAGCTAAAGATTTACTAAGGAAGTATAAAATTCCATTAGTTGCTTCCGAAGTTTTCACTAAAGAAGAAGAGGCTTTGGGTTTTTACAAACAAATAAATGGTCCTGTTGCCATGAAGATTGATGCTCCAATGGTGTGGCACCGCACAGAGAAAGGAGGAGTTCTATTAAATATTGTCCAAGAATCAGAATTTCGCCAGGCCTGGAAACGTTTTTCGGAAAATTCAGAAGTTCAGGGGATTATTATTCAGAAAATGTGTTCAGGGATAGAGCTAGGGTTAGGAGCCAAACGCGACCAACAATTCGGGCCAGTTGTTCTTTTTGGTTTAGGTGGCATCTTTATCGAATTACTGAAAGACATCTCCTTAAGAATTGCTCCTTTCAATATTGATGAAGCTCGAAAAATGATACGAGAAATTAAAGGTTATGAATTATTAAATGGATTTCGTGGACACCAATTAGTCGATCAAGATAAATTAGCTCAGATTCTTGTTAATTTAGGGAATATGATGATAGAGAATCCAGAATTAGAAGAGATAGATTTAAATCCGGTTATGGCTAAAGGCGATAAAATTGAAGCAGTAGATGTTAAAATTTGGATAAAACATGAAGAATAAATTATCTGCTTTAATCAATCCGAAATCTGTTGCCTTAATTGGAGCGACGGAGAGACCCGGATCAGTCGGGGCCGGTCTAGTAGCTAATTTAAAAAATGGACAATCAACCCGTCGATTGTTTTGGATCAATCCTCATGCCGATCAGATTGCTGGAGAGACGACATATCCTTCGATATTATCGGTGCAAGACGACATAGATTTGGCTATCATCGCTGTCCCGGCTGAAATAGTTCCGGGAATAGTTGATCAATGTTGCCAGAAGAAAGTTGGCGCAATCATTATTATTTCAGCTGGATTCTCCGAGATTGGAGAAGCCGGACAAATCAGGCAACAAAAAATATTAGCATCTGTTCGACAAGCACAGGTACCTCTTCTTGGCCCCAATTGTCTGGGGCTGATTCGTCCATCGATCCAGCTTAATGCTTCATTCGCTCCATTAATGCCTCAAGCCGGAGGGATCGCTTTTATTTCTCAGTCAGGGGCATTAATGAATTCAGTAGTTGATCGTTCGGGGATAGAAAACTATGGATTTAGTTTTATGATTTCATATGGAAATGGGGCTGATTTATCTTTGACTGATTTCTTGAAATTAACGGCTGAAGACGATCAAACGAAGGTGATCGCTATTTATTTGGAAGGGCTAGATAATGGGCGAGAATTTATAGAGGTTGCTAGAAAAATAGTCAAGCATAAACCAATCGTGATTTTAAAATCTGGGCGCACTAATCTGGGCCAGAAAGCAGTAACTTCTCATACGGCTAGCCTCTCCGGCTCCTATCAAGTTTATCAAGCAGCTTTCCGGCAAAGTGGCATAATTGAAGTTGATACTCTCGAAGAGTTATTCGATTGTGCCAAGGCTTTAGCTTGGAGAAAGAGAGTTAAGGAGGGAATGGCAATCATCACTAATGGAGGCGGAATGGGGGTTCTAGCCACTGATGCTGCCTGTGAATTGGGCTTAAAATTAACGCCTCTGAGTGAGTTGACTATAAGAAAATTACAACAAAGCAGCATCATGCCTAAAATATTTATGCCGGGAAATCCATTAGACATAATTGGCGATGCCGATACTGCTCGTTACGGCTTGGCCATAGAAGCTGTATTATCACAGAAGGATGTAAACACCTTGATAGTCATCCAGACGAAACAGACCATGACGGATATCCAAAAGAACATGGAGGCAATCTATAAAATATCCGGAGATTATCCTGATAAGAATATACTTTCAGTGTGTCTGCTGGGGCATTTCAGCCAAAAGGCAATACAGTGGTTGGAGGCCAAGAATATTCCGAATTATTCCGATCCGACTCGAGCATTAAAGGTAACTCGATCTTTAATTTTGTCTTAAATGATATCAAAAGATTTAAAAAATATTTTATGGCTGAAAGATATCAATCAATCTGACGGGCGATTAGTCGGTGGTAAAAATGCCGCTTTGGGCGAAATGTATAATGCTTTAGATCAATGGGGCGTACGTATTCCGAATGCTTTTGCCGTAACATCAACGGCATATTATTCGTTCTTGGAACAATCCGGTATCAAGAAGATTATAGAAGAATTATTTACAGGAATTGATTTAAAAAATTTAAAGCAGCTTAGAAGATCAGCCTCACAGGCTCGTCGTTTAATTTTAAAAACTCCTTGGCCGAAAGATTTGGAAAAAGACATATTAACATCTTACAAAATTCTTTCAGGAGAATTCGGGCAGAAAAATACAGATGTGGCCGTCCGTGCTTCTGTGGCTGCCGTCCAGACAGCCATTAGTTCTTTTCCTGGTCAGCAAGAAACATTTCTGGGGATAAACAAAGAAAGATCATTGCTCTGGGCCATTAAAAAATGTTTTGCTTCTCTTTTTAATGATCACGCTATCATTTATCGAGCCGAAAAGAATTTGTCACTATTCGATATCGCTCTGGCCGTGGGCGTGCAAAAAATGGTTCGTTCCGATTTAGGAGCATCGGGAGTCGCTATCACAGTTGATCCTGATAGCGGTTATGGAAAAGTTATGGTAATCAGCTCAGCTTATGGGTTGGGAGAATTAATTGTAGACGGGAAAACAGATCCAGATGAATTCTGCGTATTTAAGCCAGGCTTAACTAAAGGATGCAAATCTATTATCAAAAGACAGTTGGGCCAAAAAAAGATAAAGGGAGTGTATGGCCGGAAAGGAGTAAAACCCATGAATGTCAGCAATTCGGATAGAGGTAAATTTTCAATTAATGATCAAGAAGTTATTTTATTAGCTCAATGGTGTGCGGCGATAGAAGATCATTATTCTCGAATGAATAATCGATATGTGCCGCAAGAAATAGAATGGGCTAAAGATGGACAGACCGGTCGAATGTTTATTGTTCAAGCATCACCTGAAAGTGTTCATCACGGCAAGAGATCTCATGTATATCGAATATACAATTTAAAAACCGAACAAAAGCCCATCTTGGCGGGTATTGCCGTTGGTCGCGAGATAGTAACCGGGCCAGCTAAAGTAATCCACAACTTCAAAGATTTGGCTCAAGTTAAAAAGGGCGACATATTAGTGACACAGATGACGGATTTCAAATGGGTAAGTGTAATCAATGAAGCCGCCGCTATTGTGGCCGATCACGGCTCTCGCACCTGCCATGCGGCCATTATCAGCCGTGAATACAATGTTCCGGCTGTTATCAATACCGGACAGGCGACGCAAGTGTTGCGTTCAGGACAAATAATTACAGTCGATAATAGTCAGGGATCAGAAGGGCGAGTCTATAATGGAAGAATTCCATTTTCAATTTTAGAACAAGATATCAATCAATTGCCATCTGTTACTCCTAAAATATCTATTAACATCAGTAAAACAGATGATGTTTTTCATCTAGCTTCTTTACCGGTTAATGGTGTTGGTTTAGTTCGAGAAGAGTTCGTTATAATGAATGAAATCGGGATTCATCCCAAGGCCCTGTGCCAATTTGATCAGATAGAATCTGTCCATCTTAAAGATAAAATAGCTAAGATGACAACAGGTTATGCTGATAAAAAAGAGTATTTCATTGATAAACTTAGTCAAAGCGTCGGAACTATCGCGGCTGCTTTTTGGCCTCGCCAAGTTTTAGTCCGTTTCTCGGATTTGAAAACGAGCGAATACAGACAGTTAATTGGAGGCGAGTTATTTGAACCGAAAGAAGCTAATCCTATGATCGGCTGGAGGGGGGCGTCTCGTTATTATCATCCTGATTTCCGTTCGGTATTTGAGCTAGAATGCCAATCCATCAAAAGAGTGCGTGAAGATTGGGGATTGACTAACGTTGCGGTTATGGTGCCGTTTTGTCGAACACCGGATGAAGGGCAAAAAGTATTAACAACCATGTCGGAATTCGGACTGAAGAAAGGAGTTGGTCATCTATTGGTCTACATGATGGCTGAATTACCCTCTAATATTGTCTTAGCTGATCATTTCTTAGATATTTTTGATGGATTCAGTATTGGTTCCAATGATTTAATGCAATTAGTTTTGGGGATTGATCGCGATAACGCCTTTATCCAAGATATCGGAGATGAGCGCAATTTAGCCATGAAGCATATGATTAAAGAGGCGATAGAATGGGCTCATGCTATGAAAAAGCCAATCGGTCTCTGCGGAGAAGGGCCGGTTAACTTTCCCGATTTAGCGTTATTCTTAGCTGAACATCATATTGATAGCATTTCTGTGGCGCCTAATGCTGTCATCCCAATGATAATGCTTCTATCTAAGAATGGTTTTATTGAGCATCACTCTATATGAAAATTATTTATGATCATAAAAAATGTGTCAGTTGCGGACTGTGTGTCTCGACTTGTTCCGATATATGGTCATGGGGTGGTGATGGTAAGGCTTATTTGAAGAATTCCGTCAAGAATGAAAAAGGGCGGCATGAATGCCAGATAGAATATCGTCCCATATTCGATGCTATCGTAGCCCATTGCCCGACAGGGGCAATTAAACTTGAAGATTAAAGATTCTTCGGGTAGAATAATAGGCATGTTAACCTTAAATATCGAGAAGAGAGACTCTTCAGAGAAAATTTCTGATTTACGCAAGGCAGGTTGGTTGCCAGCAGTTCTTTATGGTTTTCAATTGCCAACGCAATCTATTAAAGTCAATCAGAAAGATTTTAATCAGGCTTATCGAGAAGCGGGTGAAAGCACGCTGATTTCTTTGACAATTAAAGATGGTGACGAGGAAAAAAATTATCCCAGTCTCATACATGAAGTTCAGCGTGATCCGTTAAGCGACCGAGTCATTCATATAGATTTCTATCATCCTTCAGCCAAGAAGAAAATAACTGCCTCAATTCCAGTCATATTTGAAGGAGAAGCCCCGGCTGTGCGCAATTTCGGAGGAACGGTCTTAAAAGAGATCAAGGAAATAGAGGTGAAAGGACTGGCTGCTCAATTGCCGCACGAGATCAAAGTTGATTTAGGCAAATTAGAGAATTTGCACGATCGTATTCTAGTCAAGGATTTATCAATTGATGCCAATATTGAATTATTGTCTGATCCAGAAGGAATTGTAGCTATGGCGGTGCCAGTCGAAGACGTTGAAGAGGAATTGGCTAAATCAGTTGATGAAGTGGCGGAGCCAGTTAAGGTAGAAGAGAAACCAGAAGAAACAACAGAAGAGAACGCTGGTTAAATCAATGATGATGTCATCTTACCGAAAATTTCTGATCGGATTTTTGATGGCTGTTTCCGTCTTCAGTGGAGGATGGGTTGTTTTTGGTCAAGATATGGAGGCTATCTGCGAAGAGGAGAATTTGAATAAACAGGAAAAAATATTAAGCCGCTCTGACTATGAAGATTTAGTTAGGAGTTGTTTGGCTTATTACGAGGAATATTATCGACAAAAAGAAGCTGAAGGTGAAAAAATATTAAAAGAGACTCAAGACAAAAGACAAACTTTGCAAACCGAATTAAACACTTTACAGAACAAGATCGGGCGATTAGAGACTGATATTTATCGTAGTAATTTAGCGGTTAAAGATTTACAAATTCAAGTTCAAGATACTCAATCTTCGATCGAAGTAGCTCAGCGTCAAATTACTGACCATCGCTTAGCTCTAGCCGATATTTTACAGTTGGTTTATGAGCAAAGTCGTCGCTCAACTGCTGAAGTTATTTTAAGCGGTCAACCTCTTTCCGACATCTTCGGTGATTTATTAGTTATGGATAATTTAAGTGATAGGGCCGAAGAGCTTTTGCAAAGCGCAATAGATTTAGAGATATATCTATTAGATCAGAAAGGGAAAATGGAGACAGAGAAGAAGGGAATAGAAACAGAGATATATGTTCAGTCGGTGCAAAAAGAAAATTTACAATCAACACAACAGGAAAAAGATGGATTGCTGGCTCGCACCAAAGGGGAAGAGGCTATCTACCAACAACAATTAGTCGAGACCAGAAAACAAGCAGAAGCGGTTGTTAGCGAATTGAAAGGACGCTTGTTTCAAATGATTGATTCAGCTCAAGAGATCACGGAATATGAGGCCGTTAAATTAGCTTTAGCTGTGGCTGATTTGACTGGCATCAGCCCATCCTTTTTGTTAGCTATTATCGAACAAGAATCTGCTTTAGGCCAGAATGTGGGTGGCTGTTATTTAAGAGATGTTAATACCGGCAGCGGAGTTTATATCAAAAGCGGTGCTGTCGCTCCCAGAGTTATGAATCCATCGCCACGGTCATGGGAGAAAAACGGCAATACTAAAGATTTTGTGGCTATCACAGAACAATTAGGTTTAAATTGGCGGCAAACTCCTGTTTCTTGCTGGATTCAGGCTTATCGTAGTGGAGTCCCGTGGGGATGGGGTGGCGCCATGGGGCCAGCTCAGTTTATCCCTTCAACCTGGTTAGCTTATAGAGCAAAAGTTCAACAATTATTAAACATTGATTTAGCCGATCCTTGGCAGCCCCGCCATGCTTTTGTGGCGGCGGCATTGTATTTGAAAGATGAAGGAGCGGATGGGACAACTCGCGGGCATCTTAATGCAGCTAGTGGTTATTATGGTGTTGATATCGGGTCGTCTTACGCCAGAAGCGTCATAAATCGTGCAGCGCAATGGGAACAACGTATTCTTAGCGTTCAACAAGCTGAAAGTTAATGATCAATAAACAAGAAATAATTGAATTAGCAGGATTAGTTTGTCTTTACATGGAAGCTCAAGAGATTGATCGCATCAGTAAAGATGCAGCTGTGATTTTGGATTATATCAATCGTCTTAATGATTTGGATCTGGATAGTATCGCGGTAGAGGATAAAAGAGCTTCAATTGATCTGCGTCCGGACATAGTGTCATCTTTCCAAGACACGCAATCTTTATTGAATGCTTTTCCTTTATCTCAAAATCGTTTCTTAAAGGTTCCCTTTGTTTTCGAACAAAATGACTAAGGATTTAACACAATTAACAATTACTGAAGCTGCCAAAGGTTTACGAGCTGGAGATTTTTCTGCTCTGGATTTAACGGAAGCTTGTCTAGAGAAGAATAGCAAAGAAGATGGCAACATTAAGGCTTTCTTGGAAATTTTTAGAGAAGAGGCCTTAGAGCAAGCTAGATCGGTAGATAGAATTTTAAACAGCCATAAAGAAATTCCAATATTGGCCGGGATTCCTTTAGCGATAAAAGACAATATCCTTGTTAAGGGAAAGCGCTGTTCTGCTGCTTCTCGTATTCTAGAAGATTATACGGCTTCATATAGCGCAACGGTGATAGAGAGACTCCAAAATCAACAGGCAGTTATTTTAGGAAAAACAAATTTGGATGAATTTGCCATGGGCTCTTCAACGGAGAACTCTGCTTTTCAAGTAACTCATAATCCTTGCGATCTCGATAAAGTGCCAGGTGGCTCTTCAGGAGGATCGGCTGCTGCTGTAGCTAGTAATCAAGTACTTGGGGCATTGGGCAGCGAAACGGGGGGATCAGTGCGTCAGCCAGCTGCTTTTTGCGGTCTAGTCGGTTTAAAACCGACATATGGAGCAGTTTCGCGCTATGGTTTAATCGCTTTTGCCTCTTCTCTGGATCAGATTGGCTCTTTGGCTAAAACATCGGAAGATTGTTATGCAATTTTCCAAGCTATCAAAGGGAGAGATGTAAAGGATGCCACTTCTCGCGATGGTAATTTTGATAAAGAAGCGGATTTATCTCATTTAAAAATTGGAGTGCCGAAACAATGTTTAGAAGAGGGGATTAGTAAGGAGATGATTGCTTGGTCGCGTGCCACGATAAATTATCTAGAGAAAAAAGGAGCAGAGATTATTTCTGTAGATTTACCTAGTTTAAATTATGCTTTAGCTGTTTATTACGTCATTGCTCCGGCCGAAGCGAGCGCTAATTTAGCTCGTTATGATGGATTGAGATATGGAAAAGGAGAAGTAACCGGTTCATTGCGTGAAACGTACGCCAAAACTAGAAGTGCCGGATTCGGAACGGAGGTTAAAAGAAGGATTCTTTTGGGCACTTACACTTTATCATCCGGGCACTACGATGCTTATTATCAAAAGGCTCAAAAGGCAAGACAGTTAATCCAGCTTGATTTTGAGAAAATTTTAAAACAGGTTGATTTAATTTTAACGCCAACAACGCCTACATTACCTTTTTCCATTGGGGCGAAGATAGATGATCCGGTGGAGATGTACTTATCGGATTTGTTAACGGTTTCAGCTAATTTAACGGGTTTGCCGGCTATTTCTATTCCGGTTGGCAAAGAAGGGAAATATCCGGTGGGAATGCAATTAATCGGGCCAGCTTTCTCGGAAAGATTTTTAACGGAAGTAGGGAATTGCCTTGAATGGTTTAAATAAATATTGAAATTATGTCTGAAATATTTTCTTATCTTATTTCTCCTGAATTACAGAGTCGATTATGGTGGCTGAAAGTTATTTTTATCATTTTGGCTCTTTATTTTATCTTTGGTATTTTCTATTTTGGCCGAAAAGGAAAATATTTTTATGACAAAAGTCGGAGAATAAGATTTTGGAAAGATTACAAGGAAGAATTTTCAGCTAGCAAGGAGCATGAAAAGAATTGGGCTAAATTAGAGAAATATTTAAAGAGCAAACTCTCTTCGGATCATAAGTTAGCCATTGTTGAGGCAGGTAAGATATTCGGGGATGTTCTGGTTGCTTCCGGAAGTGGCCAAGGAAGTTTAGAGGAAAGAGTGAGTCGGGTTATTATTGATCCGAATTTTAATTTTGAAGGATTATATAAAGCGCATAAGCTTTGGGAAAGAATTATAGAAAATCCTGATCAGTCAATCGGTTTAGATGAAGCCAAAAGTACTTTAGCAGTTTATTATCAAGCTTTGGTTCAATTGAAATATTTTTGATTTTCTTGACTTATGGCGCTGAACCGCTATAATATCACATTGTTTAGCGAGCGGGGTAGAGGAGTAGTACCTCGTCAGTCCCATAAGCTGAAGACGCCCGTGCAATTCGGGCCCCCGCAACACTTTTAAGGGGCGGTGTAGCTCAGTGGTTAGAGCAGTGGCATCATAAGCCATGTGTCGCGGGTTCGAATCCTGCCACCGCTACTTAATTTGGGGGCGTAGCTCAACCGGTTAGAGCGCATGCTTGTCGAGCATGAGGTCGTGGGTTCGAGTCCCATCGTCCCCGCCA
>CAZNED010000001.1:85202-163302 GCA_964572275.1 uncultured Candidatus Saccharibacteria bacterium | reverse complement strand
ATAATAAACATTATGAGAAATAGATTCAAAATTATTGGAGTGTTATTAAGTCTCTTTGTCCTCTCTTTGGTCTTCGGCTTCTTGATACAGGCCTGGACTGGACCAACTTCCGCCCCACCCGGGGCTAACTTGCCTCGTCCGATCAATGTCGGGGATGATGATCAAGAGAAAGCCGGAAGAATATCAGCCACTGAGTTCTATGATGTTGATGATCCCGATTACTATATTAATCCTTCAGGAGCATCTAAGGTCTCCGGTTCTGTTTCAATCGGAGGGAATTTGGTTGATTTAACTAATAGCAAGACTATTTATGATGCTTCTACCGGAAAGATCTCTCCTTTGGTTATGCCGTATCAAAAGGGAGATATTACTTCTGATTGGGCCACGAATGATTACACCGCTGGTTATTATGATGTTAGTAATTTGACTTTAAGTAATGTAAAGAAAGGAACAAGCTTCGGTAGGGCATATATTGGTACAGGAACCTATGAGCCCGCTGTTCCCGCATGTCCTTCTTCTTGGGGAAGTAAAGGGGAAGCATGGGTATGGGCTTGTGCTAGCGAAACTCGCGGAACTCCTCGCCTCCATTATTGTTGTCATTGCGAATATCTTACGGATTGTACCTGTACAATGTTATCAAATGAAAATGACGGTACAGGGTCATATCTTCAGACATCTTCTATACCTTCTTATGGCACCAAGGATGGTTATTCTGCCGCGAGTTATTTTTTTGCTAAGATAGGATCTTATGCCAGCCTTGATGAAGTGCATGTGTGTATAGATTATTGAAAATATAATTCTCAAAAAAACCGCACAAGAATTTCTTGTGTGGTTTTCGTTGTTAAATAAAAATTATTAATCAATAAGGTAAAGCGTTTAAAGGAATTACTCCGGTAAATGTTTTAAGATTACCCGGATCGGAAGGATCAAAAGTATTTAAATATTGAGCGGTCGGATCGTAGATATTATAGGCACGAGTATAATCGGTCAAGGCGCTGGATTGTGCCATGATTATGGTTCATAAAATAATCTGATTTAAGTAGCAAAATAGCTTTTTACAAAAAACTACCTCTCTAATAATGCAGAGGTATGTCTTTATGAATATTAAAAAGATATCACATATCTAATTGAAATAAGTTTCTCAATTAGCTATAATAAGACCAGAAAATTAATCGTGATCAACCGGAATAAGTGTCTTTTTGTCTTAAATGATTTTTAATTCTTATCTAAGAGAAAAATTCATTCTAAATTATTCTTAAATGCTGTGGCATTGAAATTTTAGTTTTACGGTTGATCCTTTAAAACTAAATATGGAACCAATTATTGCATTGGCTATCGGTTTGACTTGTTTGTTAATAGGAGTGTTGGCCGGTTATTGGGCCAGAAAATATGCTCGTAAAAAAACACAAGACAGCCTAGAAACCAAAATTCAACAAAGAATTGATCAGGCCAGGAAAGAAAAAGAATCAATTCTAGAAAAAGGGCGCAAAGAGGCAGAGAGAGTTATTGAAGAAGGAAAGAAGCAAATCAACAGTCAAGAAGCTGACTTACTTAAAATCAGAGAGATCTTATTAAAGAAAGAAGAAACTTTAACCCAAAAAGATTCATCTCTTGATCAAAAGGAAAAACAGATAGAGCAACAAACTCATCAAGTTAAAAAAGTACAGCAGGAACTTGATCAGAAAAGAACTGATATTCAGAAGAAATTGGAAGAAATATCTCATTTAACTGAAAAAGAAGCTAAGGAAGCTTTGCTTACTCGAGTAGAGCAGATATCCAAGCAAGATCTGCTAGCCAAGATGACTCGCTTGGAAAAAGAAGGAAAAGAACGTTATAAAACAGAAGCTCAGAAAGTTATTGCTTTAGCTATTCAGAAATATGCTATTTCTCAAATTTCTGATTTAACAACAAGCAGTGTTTCTATCGGTAACGAAGAAACAAAAGGGCGAATTATTGGAAAAAGTGGGCGAAATATCAGAGCGTTTGAAAGAGCGGCCGGAGTGGAGCTAGTCGTTGACGAAGCCCCGGGTATCGTGGCCATATCCAGTCATAACCCCATTCGTCGACGTATCGCTCAATTAGCATTAGAGAGATTGGTGGAGGATGGCCGAATTCAACCAGCTCGAATTGAACGAGTGGTCAATAAAATTAAAGAAGAAGTAAAGGAACAAATTCAGCGAGCCGGTGAAGCAGCTGTTTATGAAACCAAGATCATCGATCTTCATCCCAAATTAGTAGAGCTACTTGGTCGCCTTCATTTTCGTACCAGTTATGGACAAAATGTATTACTTCATTCAATAGAAGTATCTTTGATCGCCGAAACTCTTGCAGCGGAAATAGGAGCTAATGTCCAGGTGGCCAAAAAAGCAGGATTATTGCACGATATCGGCAAAGCTATTGATCACCAAATTGAAGGATCTCACGTTGAAATAGGCATAAAGATTCTTGAGAAGTTCGGAATTGAAAAGGAAGTGATTGATGCCATGAAATCGCATCATGAAGATTATCCTTACGAAACAGTGGAATCTGTTTTAGTCCAAGCGGCTGATGCCATTTCAGGAGCTCGTCCCGGTGCTCGACGCGAAAATATGGAAGATTTCTTAAAGCGCTTAGAAGATTTGGAATCAATTGCCAAATCGATTAAAGGTGTCCAAGATTGTTATGCCATAGAAGCGGGCCGAGAGGTAAGGGTGCTTGTTAATGCTGATGAAATCGATGATTTTGAAGCCCATAGAATTGCCCGAGAGATTGTTGAAAGAATTCAAACGGGCTTGACTTATCCGGGTGAAATCAAAGTTAATGTCATCAGAGAATCCAGGGCAGTGGAATATGCGCGATAAATGTGCTATATTACTAGCGTAAATCAAAGGTCGAAACTAACCTAACTTTAATTTTATGAATAAAGGAGAGTTAATCGACAAGCTGGCCGGCAAGACCGGTTTAGCTAAGAGCAAGGCGGGCGATATCATTGATGCTTTGTTTGATATCATCACTACTTCTCTGAAGAAGGGTGAAGAGGTCAATTTAACTGGCTTTGGCAAATTCGATGTCCAGAAGCGCAAAGCACGCGAAGGACGAAACCCGCAGACAGGCAAGTCCATCAAGATTCCGGCCCGAAGAGTGCCGCGATTCAAGGCGGGCAAAGGCCTGAAGGATGCCGTCAAATAAGTTATAGTTTCTAGAATTTAAAGCCCCGCCTAACACGGGGCTTTGATTCTTAAATCATTATGGATAATTGTGTTTTTTGTTTAATTGCTGAAGGAAAAATTCCAGCAGCTAAGATATGGGAAAACGATAAATTCATGGCATTTTTGTCTAATCGACCAAATACAAAAGGAATGACCCTGGTTATTCCGAAACAGCACTATGATTCCTATATCTTTAATTTAGAAGATGAATTCTATCAAGAATATTTATTAGTTGTTAAAAAAATAGCTAAAATTTTAGAGAAAGCATTGAATGTTAAGAGAATTGTACTAGTTGCCGAAGGATTGGGCGTTAATCATGCGCATTTTAAGCTTTATCCTGTCCATGGACTTGAAGAAGAATTTGAAGGTATCGGCAAACAGGAAGAAGTATTTTTTAAAACGTTTCCAGGGTATACGAATACTCTTTCCGGACCACTTGTTGAATTTGAAGAATTAAATTTTCTGGCGGAAGAGATAAAGAAACATATTTAAAAACCACCCTTTAAAGGTGGTTTTTTTAGAACAGAGCGAGGGACGGGATTTGCACCCGCGACCTTTTGCTTGGAAGGCAAATGTTCTGCTAGCTGAACTACCCTCGCAATAATGCGGGTCGGGGCACTGGGATTCGAACCCAGGATCTCAGCGTCCCAAACGCTGCGCCTTAAACCGGACTAGGCCATGCCCCGGCTTTGCTTATTTAATCAGAAAAGCATTAAATTGGCAAGAGAATATTAACGTGGATTAAATTTATTTTCGTTGACATCACAAAACGAACAACTATGATATTATATATAAAAACTATTGAATTATTATGAAGCTAAAAGAAAAAATGCAAGCAATCTGTTTAAGAAAAACAGGGAAAAGTTATGGCGAAATAATCAAGATATTAAATGTTTCAAAAAGTAGTTTAAGTTTATGGCTTAGAGAAATTGAACTTTCTGTAGAACAAATTTCAGCACTAAGAGGGAGGCAAAGATCTGGACATGGTGGAGGATTGGCTAATAAGAGAAAAAGGATAAAAAGAACAAAAGAAATTATTACTGTTGCAGAAAAAGAGGCTCAAGAATTATTTTTAAAACCTATGTTTTTACCAGGACTGATGTTATACTGGGCGGAAGGCGACAAATCTGAGGTTTTCGAAGAGGTAAAATTCAGCAACTCTGATCCTCTAATGATTAAATTTATGATGAGATGGTTCCGAGAAATAGGAAAAGTACCAGAGTATAAATTCAGAATAGCGATTCACATACACGAACTTCACTGTAAAAAAGATATAGAAAAATACTGGTCTGAGATTACAGGCATTCCTCTTCCACAATTTGTCAAAACACAAATAAAACCAACATCGCTAGGGCATAGGAGGAATATTCTCTATAACGGCACATGCTCAATAATAGTGCATAATAGAGATCTATTTAGAAGAATTAAAGGATGGAAAAATGCTTTTTTATCAGAATTTTCCTTAATCAATAATGTCCCCGTGGCTTAATGGATAAAGCAACGGACTTCTAATCCGTAGATTGCAGGTTCGAATCCTGCCGGGGGCACATTATCACCCGTGATCGATATCTCGGGCTTTTGTATTTTGAATTTTCACTAAAACTTGAAATAAATATTATTCGCTAATTCTAATACTATGATAGTATTTTTATGTATGCCTATCATGATATAATCGAAATTAATGAACAATTTATTTATATATAAATGTTTTTTGCTGGTCATCATATTTGCCATATCTTTATTTCTGATGCCAATTGGGAGTGTTTTCGCAACAGTGGGCGGAGATCAATACATCTCGGATATTACATATGATTCTCAAAACAAAGTAGTTTATTATTTACATCATGATGAGGGAGGAATGGGCTGTCCGCCAATATTAATGAAAATAGATTTAATAACTAAATCTAACGTGCCCATAAGATCATGCCAAGAATTTTTTGAACAATCTAACTTTGAGTGGGAAGATGCATATATGGAAAATGAGAAATTTATTGATGATATTATTCAGGAATTGCCAAAATTATCTGAAATAAATTTAGAAGATATCAACATTGAAATTGAAACTAAGGCTGTCTCAGATGAAATGTTAGGAGAAGAACTGTGGGCTACTAATTTTGAATCAACTATCAGCCAAAATGATGTAGAAAAAGCAAGAATAAATTTTACTGGGTGTCTTCCCGATCAAATAAATAATTTCAAAGGATATGCTATTCCAGATTCTGATATCTTATTGATATTAGTTTCTCGAGAAATTGATTGTTTCGAAGGAGGATATCTAGGGGAAAATATTTATGCGGTAAATGGAATAATTTTTCAGACAGAGAATGACAATAATGTGACAGGGTCGAAGATTTTAATGATTTTATTGGTATTGCTCGGGTTAATCGTGATTGTAGTGGCAATAAGTTATATTCTGAAGAATAAGACTTCAAATTGCAAAGAAAAGTGCTAAAGATATTTTACCGGGAAATCAATTGATTACTTTCAATTATTCTTCTGGCATAATATCTAGTTATTTGATACAATTTTCGATATATTTAGAATTGAGGAGAGTATTTCATGGTGGTCGTAGTGTAATGGCAGCACAAGAGCTTGTGGAGCTCTTAGTGGGAGTTCGAATCTCCTCGATCACCCCATATTCAATGATTGTTGAATTTTAAAAAGCGGTTTATTCTACATTATCAAAGGTCGAATAAAATTAATTTTTTGAAACATCTAAAATGGAAGGAAAAAGATTTATGAATTATGCGTTAGGGATTGCTTTCATAGTAGCGAGTGCGGGACTCGTCTTTATCTCAGTTTGGCTTTTAATCAAAGCCGATCCTTGGTTGATGCAGTCAACTCCTCGAGTTCCTTACTACAGTAGTTATTGCGAATCAGCAAAAGATGGTTATTTTCTAAGCGTAACTGTTGATAATTATTCAGGAAAGAAAGAATTAGAGAATGTTCAGTGTGAAATTACTACGCTGGGCGACTTAACTGTTGAATCGACCCAACAAGAATTGGGCAATATTCCGGCAGGATCTAGCAACTCTTGTTATTTTCTTCTGAAAGGCGATCAAGAAGGGATGGTTTCAACGCGCATCAAATTCGATGAAGGAGTATTTTATACAAATACAATTTGTCGGAATTATTCAGAAGAGATTATGTATGAAGAGGATTCAGATTGCGGATGCGAATATTGATAATATCCCAAATTGATTCCATGGCTTGGATCAAAGATAAATTCAGCCGAAAGATTCTATAGAATCTTCGGCTGTTTTTGTATTATTTGATGAATGTAATATCATTATCTTTATGAATGATAATTCGAATTGGTTAAGAACCAGACCCATTGCTCATAGAGGATTGCACGGGAAAGATATTCCTGAAAACAGCATATCAGCATTTGATGAGGCGATAAAACATGGTTATGCCATTGAAATTGATGTTCGTCTTTTGTCAGACGGAAAGGTTATCGTTTTTCACGACAATCAACTATGGCGCTTGACGCAAAACAAAGGTCATGTTCGGAAGAAGAATTATCGAGATATCAAAAAGTTATTTTTGTCAAAAACCGATGACAAAATTCCTCTTTTATCAGAAACATTGGATTGTATAAGAGGTCGCACCCCTTTATTGATTGAGATAAAGAATAAATGGAATCCTGGAAAAATTGAATTAGCTGTTGCCAAAATTCTTGAATCTTATAACGGAGAATTCGCTATTTCTTCTTTTAATCCTCTGTCATTGAAATGGTTTAAGAAAAATAAGCCTAGTTTTACAAGAGGGCAAGCACTTGATGGGCGTTGGCAAAGAACACTCGTTCGAATATTGGGATTATTCAAGAATGATCCGCAATTTATCATATATTATCATTCTCGACTGCTATCTCTTAAAATTGTACAAGAATGCCACAAGAGAAACATTCCTCTGATTGCTTGGACAGTAAGAACTCAGAAAGAAATGGATAATGCCTTGCGGGTTTCTGATAATGTTATGTTTGAAAAATTCAAACCTTTACTTTCTCTGATCTAGAATTCCCTTGTTAATAGAAACGGTTTGGTTTAAAATGAAAACAAGATGAAGATTCTTCGCATTTCTTTATTTATTTTTATCGCCTGCTTATTTTTGCCTTTAGGCGCTTTAGCTGACGAATTAAACACCTATCAATTCAGCGATTCAGGATATTATGTTCATTACGAGGGTTTAGTCCCTTGTGGTAAAGATGTTTGGATAAGCGAGGATGAAGAGGGATTAAACGAATCGATAATTGGTCATGTTCCTTGCCAATTCTGCCACATATTTATCATGTTGGCGGGAATAATTAGTTTCTTACTAACTCGTCTGATTCCTATTCTTGCCGTGGGGATGCTTTTGGTTGCAGGAATTATGTATTATCTGGCCTTGGGCAGTCCTGAAAAATTGAAGAAGGCCAACAAAGTTTTCACGGGAGTTTTATATGGATTGGTTTTGATTTATGGTGCTTGGTTAATTATAGGAGCTTTATTCTCTATATTAGGAGTGGCAGAATGGACCGGGCTTCAATCTGGATGGTATAAAATCGATTGCCCAATCAAACACATAGTCTATGATCCAGAGGAAATAGAATCTGCTCCAGCTATTTGCGTTGGTGAGTACGGGATAGAGGCGCTTCCTGGTTATTTATGCGCCCCAGGCGGAGTTTTTACTTCTACTTTGAAAGTGACAAGTTGGTGCGATGCTGTTAAAACTTGCGCCAATCTTACTGATTTAGGTGCATCAAAAGGAGATTGGAAATTACCGACCGTTGGAGTATATCAACGAGCTAAATCAACAGTAGGGCAATTCTTAAAATGTGACGCTCAGTGCAAATCATGGGATACTAATTGTTGTCAGGGTAATTCTCATGGTCGGGCTTATTGGACAATCAATAATGAAGTGATAGACGATAATCTCTATAAAAATAATAAGGCTTCAGGATGGGCTTATGTTTCTTGGTTCTATGATGGAAGATATTCAGATAATGCCAACAAAGAGCTCAAGAGTTGCACATGGTCAGAATGGCAAGAATTAGGAGGGAACCGCTATCAATATGATGATCAGCCGATAGGTTATAATCGTAGTGTACGTTGTTTCTTGGCGAATTAATAGAATAGTGAATAAATATTCTCAGCAAAGCCCCCATAGTTCAATGGACAGAACGAAGGACTCCTAAGCCTTAAATGCAGGTTCGATTCCTGCTGGGGGCACATTATTGATTTTGCGTCGAAGAATAATATTCTAAATACTTTTCATAAACCTGTTTGTTTGTTAGAATGAAAGACGTTGGGCCCATAGTTCAACGGTAAAATACTTCCATGGCATGGAAGAGTTGTGGGTTCGATTCCCACTGGGTCCACCTTATTTAGGAGGGTTGGCAGAACGGCTAATGCGCTGGTTTCGAAAACCAGTGGGCGAAAGCCCTTGCAGGTTCGAATCCTGTGCCCTCCGCCGGATCGATCTATTTTCTTATTTTTGTAATATTTATGGATAAAAACTCAGCAAAGAAAATACCAGTTGTTGTAATATTAGGTCATGTTGATGCCGGTAAATCATCAATCTTGGATTTCATTAGAAAAACCAAGATAGTTGAAAAAGAAAGCGGTGGCATTACTCAACATGTTGGTGTTTATGAATCAGAATTAAAAAATCAAAGAGTTACTTTTATTGATACGCCCGGACACGCTGCCTTTTCAACGATTCGTTCTCGCGGAGCCAAAATAGCCGATATTGCAATATTGGTTATTGCCGTTGATCAAGGAATTTTACCGCAAACGAAAGAAGCAATTGCTTATCTAAAAGAAACAAAAATACCAACGATTGTTGTTTTTAATAAAACTGATTTACCTTCGGAAAAATTGAACGCAATTAAAGGTCAATTAAATAAAGAAGGTATTACAGTTGAATCTATGGGAGGATTGATTCCCTCCTTGAATATTTCGGCTAAAACAGGCCAAGGCATGGATGATCTAATAGATATGATCCTATTGTTATCAGAAATGGGAGAATTGAAGACTAAAACAAGCGATTCAATGCAAGGAATAGTGATTGAATCAAATAGTGATTCTTTCCGTGGGCCGATTGCCGTAATAATTATTAAACAGGGCGTATTGAGCTCCGGAGACATTATTGCAACGCCTTCAACTTGCGGCAAAATTAAAGGGCTATTTGATTTTGAGAATAAAAAGATTAGTCAAGCAAATTCAGGCCAAGCAGCTATTGTCTTGGGATTTAATCAAGTTCCTAAAGCGGGAGAGATCGTGCAAGTATGTAAAGATCTAGATGAAGCCAGAGCGCTTGCTAAAGAAATTGAAAACGAGATTAAACTAGAGATTAATGATGAAGAATCATTTAATATCATTTTGAAGGCTGATGTCAATTCTTCATTAGAGGCGATAAAGACAGTATTGCAAGGTATGCCTCAAGATAAAATGAAGATCAACATTATTGCATCCGAAACGGGTGATATCAGCCAAAACAATGTCACTCTGGCTCAAAACATGAATGCAGATATTATTGGTTTTAATGTTGGTCTTAATTCTGGAGTGAGGGGACTATTGGAAAAAGCTAATGTAAAGTTTTCTAATTTTGATATTATCTATAAATTAACAGAATATGTTGCCGAAGAATTAAAGAGACGCCGAGAGCCGGAAGAATCAAGAAGAGAAATCGGGAAATTGGAAGTTTTAGCTATTTTTAAAACAGAAAAAAATAGGCAAATTATCGGAGGGAATGTTATCGAAGGTCAGATTGAAAAGTCGGCCAAATTAGATGTATTTCGAGGAAAAGATAAAATCGGTCAAGGAAAGATTGTGAATCTTGAATGCCGTAAGAAGAAAATGGATATAGTGCCTAAAGGGCAGCAAGCCGGAATCTTGTACGAAGGGACAGGCCGGATAGAAGAAGGTGATTTGATAGAAGCTTATTTTATTGATTTATTGTAATATGGCCTGGAAAGTTGAACGAACCCAGAAGGAGATAGTTAAACAATTAGCGGTTATTCTACATCAGCAGGAATGGTCAGCTGAACGTGTGACAATTGTCTCAGCCGATATCTCTGCCAAATTGGATTATGTTCATATATACGTCAGTATCTGGCCACCTGAAAATGAACAGAAAGTGATTAAAGAATTAAATTCCCAAAAGGGATTGATAAAAAAAGAATTAGCGGTTAAATTAAGAATGAGATTGATGCCAGATATCGGATTCTATGTTGATCGGGGCGCAGAAGCGGCTACAAAAGTGGCTCAATTATTATCAGAGATAGAAGAATCTTAATTTAGGGCCTGGTAGCCAAGTAGCAAGGCAAGGGTCTGCAAAACCCTTATACGTGGGTGCGACTCCCACCCAGGCCTCATGCCGAGGTGTTGGAACTGGTAGACAATGGGGACTTAAAATCCCTTGACCGCGAGGTCGTGCGGGTTCAAATCCCGCCCTCGGCACTGTATGAATATATTAATAGAAATTAGTGGTTGGATTGGGACTATATTGGTTCTCTCAGCCTACTATCTTGTTACTCACGATAAAATTGAGGGAGAAGAAAGGGTTTATCAGTTGATGAATCTCTTGGGAGCAATATGCTTAGGAGTAAATGTTTTTTATTGGAAATCATGGCCATCTTTCGGATTACAGATAGTTTGGGGTTTAATTGCCATCATCTCGCTGACAAGAGGAATAAGAAAAACCAATAAACCTAATAAATAAAAATCTCCTTCAGAAGAAGGAGTTTTTTAGTTTTCGATAATAACTTCAACAAACGTTCTTTTGGCTCCGAACTCCAATGCTTCAGGCCGAGATGAGAACCAAATGTCGAAATGATAATCACCCTTGCGAGAATGCATGCGGTCTTCGACAACGAATATCTTGTCTCCAAATAATTCGGGGAAACGGACCTTAGTGCCGAAGGGCAGCATATTGTTAGCAACGATACCATCTCGAACATGAGTATTTGAGGCGGTAGTATAGGGGCATCCCCATGTTTCCCAAATTGAAGACGAGTAGGCAGTTACGATAACGTCGAATTTTTCTATCGTATCTAAGGCGAGCGGTGAATCAAATGTGCTCAAAATGCTGTTTTCAGATAGCGCAAAGCTATCCAAAGAGACAACAGGCCCATAATTCAGGGTGATATCTGTTGTCCCAACGTTACTCGGAGCAATCGTGAAACCAATCAAAACAATCATTAACAATCCGAAACGATGATGTACCTTAGTAGGAATATCTATCATTGGTCGGTTGGTCCGTAATAGACCATCCGTGAGCGGGAGACGGGAATTGAACCCGCGACCTTTTCCATGGCAAGGAAACGTTCTGCCGCTGAACTACTCCCGCTGGTGCCGAGGTCCGGAATCGAACCGGAATCTCAGCTTTTTCAGAGCCGCGCCGTGACCGACTTGGCTACCTCGGCTTATTGAGGAGTGGGCGCTAAGGGATTCGAACCCCCGACACTCGGAATGTAACTCCGATGCTCTACCACTGAGCTAAGCGCCCAATCCTTTAATTCTAACGAAGAAACTTGTTTTTTCAAGACCTTGAAATGAGGGTGCCGAGGGCGGGATTTGAACCCGCACGATCTCGCGATCACAAGCACCTCAAGCTTGCGAGTCTGCCAATTCCTCCACCTCGGCTTGTGCCCCTGAATGATTTTTCGAACTTTTAAGAATAAATCGGGATCACTCTGTTTTTTCTTCAACAGGAGCTTCAGTAACTTCTGCCTCTTTTTCAATTACTTCGGCACCCTCAGAATCCGCTTCTTTTACTTCTTCTATTTCTTCCTTGTCGACTTTTGTATGACCAATATTATCTAGATCGACATCTTTTCTTTTTAGACGAGCTCTTTTTCCGTAAGCTTTGCGTAAGTAATATAATTTGGCTCGGCGAACTTGAGATCTCTGCACAATCTCTATTTTCTCGATTACAGGAGAGTGAAGGGGATATATTTTTTCAACAGCTACATCACCGGTTTCACGCCGAACGGTTATAGTAGCTGTTCGTCCAAAACCATGTTTTTGAGCGATAATAACACCTTCAAAAATTTGAAGCTTACCACCTTCTTTTGTGGGGTCTTTCTGATAAACGCGTACAATATCACCTGGACGAACTTTCGGTCGAGATGATAAATTTTTTTGGTTGAAAATCTCTAGCAATGACATGTTATGATAAACAGTTAATAACTTCTTTTAATTCTTCTGGTAACTCGGCTTGAAAAAGCCTTTCTTGTTGATTCGGCATGGCGATTTTAATAGACATGCTGTGAAGAAACATTCTCTTAAGGCATGCTGGCTCTGTTTGACCTTTAAACTGATAAAGCTGATCCCCGACTATCGGGCATCCTTTCCAAGCCATTTGAGCTCGAATCTGATGCATTCTACCAGTTTTTGGCTTAATTTCAAGCAAAGTATATTTAGAGAATTCTTCTTTTGTTTTATAAATGGTTTCAGCTACTCTTTCTTGACCACTCAGCGGGATGGGTATAGCTTTTTGTTTGCGAAAATCCTTAGGAGATCTCGTGAGAAAACTTTTAAGAATTCCATTTTTGGGATTAATGTGACCATGGATTAATCCCATATATGTTTTATTAACTTGTCGATTTAGGAATTGTTTTTGGAAAAAAGACAAAGATGATTGGTTTCTGGCTACTAAAATAACCCCAGAAGTTTCTTTATCAAGGCGATGAATCAAACCGTATCTGGGAGAGATCCCGACAGATATTAAATCCGGAAAATCATTGATCAGTTGCTTCATTAAAGAATCCTCGGAATCTTTTCCGTAAACTTTTAGTTTAGCGGGTTTATCGACAACAATAAGATCTTTATCCTGAAATATTATTTTCATGGTTTTATTATATCTGGTTTTTGAAATTTAAAATGAGAAAATAATGTATTAATGAATAGATGTCTCATGTCTGAAAAAGATGAACAGATTGCTCAGCGTGTCCAAAACGGTGAGACGCAGGCATTCGGTGATTTAATTGAGCGTTATGAAGGCAAAATTTACAGGTATGCCCGACGTTTTTTGCAGGAGGAAAGCGATATAGCTGATTTGACTCAAGAAGTATTTATCAAAGCATATATTAATATACAAGGTTTTGATGTCCATCGGAAATTTTCCCCATGGCTTTATCGTATTGCCCATAATGAATTCATTAATGCTATTAAAAGAAGGAAAAAAGAACCATTGCCACTTTTCGCAACAGATGTTTTTTTGCCAAAAACTTTAATTGAAATGCCCGATGATTCATTTGATCGCACAGAATTAAAGAATAAATTGGATAAATGCTTGAATCGATTAGATATGAAATATCGAGAACCTATAATTCTTTATTATTTTGAAGAATTAAGCTATCAGGATATAGCTGATATTTTACATATACCAACCGCTACAATAGGGACAAGGCTTAAAAGAGGTCGCGAAAAATTAAAAACAATCTATGAACAAGAATAATTTTGAATTAAATCCGATTAAAGAAAAGGTTTTAGAACGCATAAAGAATCAGCGCCTAAAGATGAAACCACGGTGGCATTTTATTCTCAAAACCATTTTGATGGTGGGAGGAGCTTTGATTATACTACTCACACTCATCTACTTAATCAGTTTAATAGGATTTGTTTTGCACCAAAGCGGATTAACATTTCTTCCCGCCTTTGGATGGCCAGGATTAATGATATTGTTGTCTTCCTTGCCGTGGTTTATTCTCGCAGGAATAATTATTTTCATTGGAGTATTGGGGTTATTGGTTAGGCATCATCCCATATCCTATCGCAAGCCATTAATATATTCTCTATTAGCTATTTTGATTTTGATTACGATAGGAGGATTAATCTCCTTAGAATTTGGTTTCCATCAAAATGTTTGGCAAAGAATCAATAAAGGGCCCATGGAATTTCTTTATCGTAGCGCCATGCCACATCCGGAGAATGTTCATATTGGTTTGATCGAAGGCATGACAGAGGAAGAGATAACAATAATTAATGATCTAAATGAAAAAATATCGGTCTCTGTTTCTTCAGAGACGCGTTTTCCGCGAGGAATGGGATTTCAAGTAGGAGATCAGGTAATAATTTGGGGCAGAAGGGATAATGGTTCTATCCGAGCTTTTGGCATGGGGCGATTTGATAATCGATTTGATTCTCAATTAAAACGACCATCTCTTCCGAATTCTCAAATTCATCCAAGAATAAATCGTTAGCCACAAAGTTATTGATTCAACTCAATTATTTGGATGTGGGCGGTGCAGGATTCGAACCTGCGACCTTCACAATGTCACTGTGACGCTCTAACCAACTGAGCCAACCGCCCTTTTCTTTTAAGTGGGCCAGGAGGGAATCGAACCCCCGACCAATCGGATATAAGCCGATTGCTCTGACCGCTGAGCTACTGGCCCACTTGCTATATTCTAACAAAGATTTCCAACCCTGAAAAGATTAATTCTGTTTTCTGCTCTTGGCAACGATCTCTTCAAATTCTTCTCTTTCCAAAGTTTCTTTTTTCAATAGTGCTTTTACAATTTCATTAAGAGTTGCTCGATGTTTCTTTAGTATCTTTAATGCTTCAATTTCAGCTTCTTTAATAAGCCTGCTAACTTCTTGATCGGCTTTGGTCAACCAATCTTCGGAAATGGTTTTACGGCCGAATCCACCTTGCCACCATTCACCTTCTTCACGGAGACTAATTGGTCCCAGATTTGACATGCCATATTCGGTAACCATCTTTCGAGCCAAGCCAGTAACTCTTTGCAGATCATTTGACGCTCCCGTGGAAACCTGTCCATACTTTATCTTTTCAGCCGCATATCCTCCAAGCATGGAAGCCAAAGTAGCTTTCAATTGTTCCTGATTGATAATTTTCTTTTCTTTAGCCGGGCTAGAAAATGTATAACCGGCACTGACACCACGGGCAATAATAGAAACCTTACGAATTATTTCTGATCCAGGCGAAAGAGTAGAGATAAGAGCATGCCCGCCTTCGTGATAAGCCGCGATTTCCTTTTCAGATTCATCTAATAAATGACTCTTTCTCTCTGGTCCGAGAATTACTTTAATAATTGATTCCAAAAAATCATCTTGGCAGACAGATTTTTTATTTTTCCGAGCGGCTAAAATTGCAGCTTCATTGGCTAAATTCTCTAAATCAGCTCCGGAGAATCCTGGAGTTCTTTCGGCAATTTCTTCTAATTTAACATCGCCAGCAAGAGGTTTGTTGCGACAATGGATTTTTAATATTTCAACTCTATTTTTAATATCAGGAAGATCGGTAACGACTCGACGATCAAATCGCCCTGGTCTTAAAAGAGCAGGGTCAAGGATATCCGGCCGATTGGTACTGGCAACTACAATCACTTTTTCTTCGCGGCGAAAACCATCCATCTCAACAAGAATTTGATTCAAGGTTTGTTCTCTCTCGTCATTACCACCACCCCAGCCAAAGCCGCGAGTTCGTCCGATGGCATCCAGTTCATCGATAAAAACAATGCTAGGTTGATTTCGTTTCGCTTTCTCGAATAAATCTTTAACGCGACGAGATCCGACTCCAACAAACATCTCTACGAATTCTGATCCAGAAATGGAATAAAAAGGAACATCAGCTTCTGAGGCAATAGCTCGAGCTAAAAGAGTTTTTCCTGATCCGGGAGCTCCGACCAATAAAACGCCTCGAGGAATCTTCGCCCCCATGCTGATATATTTGTCGGGTTTTTTTAAAAAATCAACGATTTCTTCAAGTTCATTTTTAACTTCTTCTAATCCGCCGACATCTTTAAAACTGGTATTTTCTTTTTTATTTGTAGCGACAAATTTTTGATCTGGTGATTTCAAGAATGACATTGTTTGGTTGACGCTTCCCTTGGTTTGTCTAAAAATCATCCAAAAGAAAATAAAGATCAATAAAATTGGTAAGACAAATATTAGAATTGGCAGTAGGGCAGTGCCCATGCTGATGGGCGGTTCCTGGAACGACAATTCAATATCCTGCAATTGTTCTGAAGAAACTCCGTAATTGAGAAGTGATTGCGTCAGAGAAACAGAGGGTTCTTTTTGGGAGATCGCTTTGGAATCATCTTGGTAGAATATCTCTAGATAATCTTCGACAACGATAATGCGAGCGACAATCCCTTCTTTAATTTGCTGGGTTAGCTGATTGAAAGTGACAGTCTGCTCGTCTGAAGATTTCTCGGGTACGAACAGCGAAAAAACAGCTGAAACGGCCAGGAGAATAATTACGATCAGGCCGATTTTTTTAAGCAACTGGCTCATCTTTTTTCTTGATAGTTTTAATTTTTTTAATTACTTCCTTTTTAGCAACTTTCTTCTCAAGCTTAGCAACTTTCTTCTCGGGCTTTTCTTCTTTAATGTCTTCAATCTCTTTTTCAGGAGCTTTAGTCGCCTTTAAAGATAAAGAAACACGGCTGTCTCTGCCAATATCAACAATGCGAGCCTTAACTTTTTGACCGACTTTGACAATATCAGATGGGTGTTTCACTAATCCCCAATCCAACTCAGAAATATGGATCAGTCCTTCTAGGTTACTCTCGCCGAATCTGATAAAGGCACCAAAATCAGCTAAGCCAGTTATTTCTCCTTCAACCAAATCTCCTTTCTGATATTTATTTAGAGTTTCTTTGGTCTTTTCTATTTCTTCAAGTTTTTCAGAAAGAATCAGTTTTTCTTCTTTTTGATCTAAATCTAAAACCTTCACTTTTAATGTTCGGCCAACCAAATCTTCCAGTTTATCCAAGATCTTATTCTTATCCGCGTCTTCAACGCGCGGGAAATGTTCAAAAGAAAGTTGAGAAGCGGGCAGAAATGCCTGAATATCTTCTATTTTGACAATCAAACCACCCTTGTTTGCTCCCGATACCCTTACTTCAATGGTATCTCCGCTTTCTTTCTTTTGATGCAGATCATGCCAAATTCTTTGGCGGAATGCTCTTTTAATGGACATTTCCGAGTAACCTTCATCATTTTCAATGCCGATTATTTCTCCAGACAAAGTATCTCCGATATTTAATCCTTTTAAGGCATTCTTAACATCATAAAATTCTCGGCCATAAACAACAGCCGCACCTCGAGGGCTAAGATCGATATAGATAGCTGATCGCCCGAAGCCTATTATTCGTCCTTCAACCAATTCGCCTTCAGTTAAAGGAGGAATCAAATCAGTTTTATCTTTCAAAATTTTACTCATAATGCCTCTTAATATATAGGAAAAACAGTCATATTGCAAGTTCAAAATATTTACAGAGATGCGTGAATATCAACTCAAGAAATATTTTCAAATGAAGATCGGAAAATTAATTTAATATTAAGGTAATAATACTTAAAATATATTTCTGATAATTTACGGATCCCTTGTTTTGAGAATAATGTTTTGTTATCATGTACTTATATAATAAGACAATCTAATGATTTTATTCCGATCTAAATTGTCATTCATAAAAACTATTATGCCCTCGGATGATTTTTCTTTGAATCAACCTAAGGTTGGTTCCATAAGAAAATCGCCGATTTTTTGTTTACTAAGTTTTATTTTAATATTCGCTTTGATTTTTACCTCTTTTGCTCCATTATTTCTAACCGATGAAAATATTGTTTATGCCTCGGAAAATGAATTAACAAGAGTTATTGACTCACAGATTGAATGGAACGATGCCTGGGGGATGGATGGCATTGAATCGGATGGAGATAATATTGAACTTGAAACTGCTGATCTCGTTATAGATCCAAGCGTTTGGACTGTTGGCACGGGAAGTGCCCCAGATTTTAATCAAAATGGTACTACCGCAGAAAACTATAGAATATTAGCTAATAATCCGTTTGGAGAAGAATCAGTAATATGGGAGGCAAGGCCGGATTCGGTTTCAGATGCCGATGGTGGCTGGAATACATCGTCATTTAGTGTTGATACGACAAAAATGTATCGATTTTCGGTTTGGGTGCAACGACCGGTAAAAGGGAATGGTCATTTTTATTTCGGAACACGAGGGTATGGTTCAGTCAACGGACTCTTGATACGAAGTAGTGGCGCGAATACCACCAATTATTATTTTACTGTCAACAGTAATTGGACGGAGTGGGGGGATACTAGCTCTTGGTATTTAGCCGTAGGGCATATTTGGCCGGTTGGCTCAGGCACTGGAAGCAATAAAGCAGAGAGTGGGATTTATAATACTAGTGGTAGCATTATTTATACTGCAGACTTGACAGATTTTGTTTGGCGACCGGAGACAACTACTTCCAACCATCGGTCATATCTTTATTACTCCACTGATACATCTACTAGGCAGCGTTGGGCGTATCCCAGGGTTGATATAATAGATGGGAACGAACCCTCTATTCAGGAGCTCCTGAATAGTTGGCCCGATCTTAAAGAAGAAACAGGATATCGCATTTCGCAACCCCTTTCATTGAACGAAGCTACAAAAGTGAAAGAAAGTTCAATCGAATGGAGCGCTACAACTTCTGAATATACAAATGTAGATATTTATACTGCTATCACTGATGAAGATAAGAAATATGCCTTAGAATTTGAAGATGATGGGGATTATATAAATGCAGGAACGGGCGCGAGTCTAACTTTTGGAGGAGGTGATTTTTCTTGGGAATCTTGGGTTTATGTAAATGAATGGAATTCCTTGAGTGTTCAAAATTCTTTAATGACACGCGGGGGAACGGCTGATGCAACTGATGGATGGCGAACGGCTATCTATAACGATGGATCCATTTGGACAACGATATCCGATGGTATCTACAGAACTGTTATACAAACAGATGATAGTGTGATCATGCCAGGTCAATGGCATCATATTGCTGTCACATACGATAGAGATGGTTATGGGACGATATATGTTGACGGCGAGGTAGAGGCATCTGTGCTTATTAATAGTAGTAGTGGCAATATAACAACCAACAGATCATTGATTATAGGGAATTATGCGCTTGATGATTACAGACCGTTGGATGGCATAATGGATGAAATCCGTATTTGGGATACTGCCCGCACTCAACAGCAGATTCAAGATAATATGTATCAACAACCAGATAGCGTTGCCGATCTAGCTGCTTATTGGAAATTAAATGAAGGAGAGGGGGTAGTTGCGGCAGATAATTCTGAGAATAACAATCAAGGATCAGTCCAAGGAGCTTCTTGGACAATAAACAGTGGTTTATGGCAAGAAGCTACGAGTGGCAATCCTATCCCTGGCATTAATGAAAATGATGATTTGAGCAATAAATATCTCTGGGTTAGGCAAGCCTTGAGCCAGACAAAAAGACCAGATATTCATCAAACTTTCGAAGATGATGTTAAAAATTATTGGGATAGTAGTAATTCAATTTCAACAACTAGGGCTAAATACGGCAATAAATCAATTTTAATTCCAAGTACGGCTAGTGCAGCATATAGTATCGGCTCCTCGGCAATTGAAGGGAATCAAGCGACATTCGATTATTGGATCTATCTTCCATCTGGCTTAAGCCGACGGAGTTATTTAACCAACGGAGTTTGGCGTTATTCAAGCGGATCTTTGCAAAGTTATAATGGGAGTAGTTATGTAACATTCGCTTCTTATAACCAAGACAATTGGAATCATATTAAAATAACTAACGGTCTACCTGGCGAGAAGTTTTATCATGTTTGGGTCAATGGAGTTTATTATCGGCCCGAAGCCAGATATGACACAGGCAGTCCGATGAATGTTCTTTCTTTTAGTGCCGAGGGGAGCAATATTTGGATTGATGAATTTAAGCATTATGAAAATATTTCATCCATTACTCCAACTATTTCCAGTATTACAGAAACAATTACATATGGAGGGATAATCACAGAGACCCAAGAAGCGATAAGTATCAATCCTTATTCGGCGACTCTGCAGGGAGCGATAATAGAATTAAACGGGGAAAACTCGGCACTTGAAAGAGGCTTTGAATGGGGAGAAATAGAGGGTGGACCATATGATGATTCTTGGACAGAAGAAGGTATTTTTGCCGTAGGCTCTTTTTCGCATCAAATTTCTGATTTAAATGATGATAATACTTATTATTATAGAGCTAAGGCTCGAGATGCTGAAGAATGGGCTTACGGTGAAGAAATGAGTTTTCAAACATTAGACGATAGTTTACAGGTTTCGACTACCGGATCTCAGATTATAACGGGGCAAAGAGTTGATTTGACGGGAAGCATCGATCAGATCAGCACTCTGAGAAATGTAACCGAAAGAGGTTTTGAATGGGGTGGTATGGCTAGCGGACCATATCTTTATTCGTGGACGGAAGAAGGCGATTTTACGGCAGATGAATTTTATTATTCAATAGATGGCTTGATCCATAACACCATTTATTATTTTCGAGCAAAAGCACAAGATTCTGAAGGGTGGACCTATGGTCAAGAAATGATGTTTACCACTTACTATGATCCTGCGCCAGGATCAGAAGAGGAGGTTTCATTAATGATTGAAGAACATGATGATGGGTGGTTGGGAACAGAAGATAATGTGGATGTTACATCCGGAGGATTGATTTTAAGTAGCGGAATCAGCGGAACCCGCACTTCTACCGCCTATGATCTCTCTTCAATTGGCACTTCCGGGGGATCAGAAATAAGTTGGTCTGGCGATATTCCTAGTTTTGGCGGAGCGTTAGAATTTAGTGATGGAGATTACTATGTTAATGCAGGTAATGACGAAAGTATCCAAGTATTGGGCAATCAAACGATAGAGATGTGGTTGAAGCCAGATAATTTTACAGTCAGGCGAAATCCATGGAATAAGGCCTATGGCGGAGAAGGGACTATTACTCAAGAAATAAATGGAACATTGAATTATTATTGGGGAACAAATGGAGGAGATGGATCTCCTTATCAAGGTTTTAATAGCAATCAAGCTTTAAATCTAGGTGAGTGGAATCATGTGGTCATTGTGCGTAACATTACAGGAGATGGTCTTTTGCGTTGGTATATTAATGGAGTAGAGACAAACCGAACAACAGTTTCCTATAATTCGGCTGTCGCATCGAGCGCGTCATTGTTAATAGGTAAAGGATATACTAATGCTTATGATGGTCTTATTGACGAGGTGCGTCTTTGGAGCATAGCGCGCACGAGTCAACAAATTGAGGACAATATGTATAGAGAGGTATCAGGGAATGAATCTGGTTTAGTTGGTTATTGGAAATTTAACGAAGTGGGCGGTTCAGTCGCATACGATAGTTCTAATAATAGCAACGATGGATCTATCACCGGTGCGACGTGGAGTAGCGGAATCCAAACTTCAGTAGGGGTTGAAACTAATGTTTCATTAGACGGTGGTAACAGTTGGCAGGGGTGGCAATCAGCCAGTGATGGCGGATCGGTTTTGGGATTGGAACGTGGGACTGATATAAGTAATGGGCGCGTGCAGATTCGTCAAACCTTAACAACTAATCATGCGTCGGTTACTCCATTATTAGAGGAATCTATTTTAAAAATATTCCTCTATTATGAACTTTACGATGAACACGGAGCTAATGTTGGAGGCTGGGCTTGGTCTGAAAATATCGGCTGGGTGTCGTTTAATAACGATGATGTTGCTGATTATTTAGCATCCTATGATTCTAGTTCAGGAGAGATTGAGGGCTGGGCTTGGTCTGAAAATATCGGCTGGATAAGCTGGAATTGCGCAACTGACTCGACCTGTAATCCGGCGACGGAAGATTATAAAGTTTCTGTTAGCGGAGGCAATTTAAGCGGTTGGGCTTGGTCCGATAATTTAGGGTGGCTTTCTTTTGATCGAGATATAACCGGCAATCCGCCCGGAGAACCTTATCAAAGCGATGGAGCGATCGCTCGATATGACAGCAACACGAGGAGATTTAGTGGTTGGGCTAGATTTACTGCTGCTCCAGAGGGTGATTGGGATGGCTGGGTTAAGCTTAGGTGCTATGGTGACGAATGTGATGATTGGGTTAATGAAAATAGTGCCACCGGAGGATTATTCGTTAGAGAAGATAATCGTTTGGATGGTTGGATATGGGGATCGGATGTGGTTGGTTGGATTGGAGTAATAGGAATTGGCGCATACAATTATGGCCTTAATATAAATACTGAAAGTTTCAAATTAGGAGGGCATATTTGGTCTGATAATTTAGGTTGGATAACTTTCAATAGAGATGGACCTTTGGGGGCTGGCGTTCCTCCAGAGAACGATCCCTGTGCACAGGAAAATGATTGTATTGCCATTTTTGACCCTGACGAGTCTGCTTTCTATGGTTGGGCTCGCGCCATTAATCATGACGATAGTTGGGATGGTTGGATTAGTTTAAGAGGGACGGCGCTAGACGATTCCCCTTATGGAGTTTCTTTAAACACCACCACTAAGCGTTTTGAAGGATGGGCCTATGGCGGCGAAATTTTGGGATGGATTAGTTTTAATAGCTTGAATGAAGTTTCTAATCCGCCTGAATATTATGTTTACACCACAATGGATTTCGGATTAGACGCTTCAGGATTAGGGGTGGAATGGAATTATTGCATTGATACTCTTCATCCGACTTTATCTTGGGAGACGGATGATACCACTTATGGATACAGTGTTGAAATTTATAATGATGCCGGACTAACTAGTATAGTCTATCAATATGAAGCAAATGATAGCAGCGCCTCTTCTCATCATCCTGATTATGATGCGGGAGTTTGTCATGTCGGCTTAAATGGTTATCAAAATACTGGAATCTGCGATCTGGAGTATGGAGATACGGAATATTGGTGGCAAGTAAAAGTGAAAGATGTTGAAGGCCAATGGGGTGGCTGGTCAACGACTGGACACTTCACGGTAGAAAATGATCATCATTGGCCTGAGTCAGGGTTTAGTTTCTCCCCCGATCCGGCTCGAATTGAGATAGAAACAAATTTCATCGATGAAAGCACTTCATATGGTGGTTCTATTTTAGGTAATTGGTTATGGACTCTTTCCGGCAGCGAGGGAATAGATTATAATTATGTCAACGAAACGAGTGACACAAGTCAAAATCCTGATATCATTTTCCAGACAAAAGACGATTATTCAATTTCACTGGATGTCTGGGATTCTTCGGGTTATGGTCCTTGCCGGATGACGCAACCGGTCTCGGTTGACGAAGCATCAGATATAGAATGGCGAGAAGTGTCGCCAGCTAATTAATAAATATAAAATTAATTTATATAAATATGATACGCCCACTTAAACCTATCTTTCTTATTTTGGCGATTCTAGGAGTAACGGCATCAACAGTTTTTATTTCGATACTGTTATCCCACTACGGAGTCGTGGATAATCGTGCCATGGCTCAATCGGCCAGCGGAACATTACAATGCGCCATGACTTCAGAAAATTCTATTTCATTAGAATTTTCTTTCCAGAGTGGAACAAATGTCACCATCTTTAGAGGAGATTCTTCCCAAGGATTATTGTTGGGTTCTGGTTCTGGATCAGGAGTGAGAACCAATAGTCGCCTTAGTCGCGGTGATACATACACTTATTATTTACGTAATGGATCGACTGCCGGATCAACTCTTTTAGCTTCGGTTACTTGTTCGACTTTGGGAGCCGGTGAACCGTATTGGGAGGGCAGCAGTGCATCAACAACAGTCACGGGATCGATCACATGTGCTGGATCAACCACTGACTCAATTTCCTTAAATTATCAATTTGAAAATGGTACGGATGTTACAGTTTGGCGCGACAATCAAATAGTCGCTCAGCTCGGATCAGGATCGCGTAGTGGTCAGGGGCGGAATACAAATGTGCAACCAGGACAATATACTTATTACTTGCGCAATGGGAATAGTTCGACGGCACAGGTAATTAATTCAGTTATTTGCGGAACGCAAGGATATGAGGAATCTTCTTCTGCTGATACTGGGATTGCGAAGGGTTCTTTAACTTGCGGAGAGACGACGGATACTTATATCACTCTCAGATATGGATTTACTAACGGAACCAATGTTTCAATTTTCCGAGGAGATACTAACTTAGTTAATCTTGGATCGGGAAACAAAACCGATCAAGGGCGCGATAAAGATTTAGAGCCTGGAAAAACATATCAGTATCGCTTAGTCAATGGAACGACGGTTGATTCTCCAACATTGGATTCAGTTGTTTGTTCAACTCAAGGATCAGAAGAAACTACACCTGAAGAAGATGATGCTACGGGTGGTCTGACCTGCGGAACGGCTACGACTAACTCGATATCCGTCCGATATCAATTTGAAAACGGAACGGATGTCAGTATCTATCTAGGAAGTAGTCGGATTGCCACCCTCGGATCCGGTGATAAAACGGGATCGGGCAAAAGCGTAAATCTTCAACCGGGACAGGAGTACACTTATTATCTAAGAAATGGAATCAGTGTTAATTCTCCTTTATTGGCTACGGTTATTTGCTCGACATTAAGTGCGGAAGGATCATCAGCAGAAAGCAGTTCACGAGGGTTGACTTGTTCCAATGAACAGACAAGTTCCATTAAACTCACTTATGATTTTTCTCACAATGAGCAAGCCCAGCTTTATCGCAATGACGATTTAATGCGTACCTTCAGTGCTGGGGAAAATAAAGGAGAACTTACGGATTCTAGTTTGCAATCAAACACTTCTTATACGTATACAGTTTATGCCGCTAATAATAAAGATGTCATTGTCGCTTCAACAGCTTGTTTCACTAAGCCGAGTACTAGTGACTTAGATACCTTGCCGAGTGCGGGACAGATTCAATTACCGGTTTGTGAATTCCAGGATACGGCAGGAGTATGGGCAAAAAATAATAATTGTCCCTGGACTAAGAGGGTGAGATTCGGAACGGATGGACAAGCTGCTTGTGGCTTGGTAGGAGTTACGCCATTACAGGTAAGAAGTCTCAAAGTATCTGATTCATTGCCTTATGCAGGCATAGAATCTCTTTTGACTACGGGACTTTTCGCTAATTCTTTCAATTTATGCACTACGGCTTCGAATGATTTCTCGACGGTACCGAATTGTCCTCAGGCCTTCGGCACAAAAGGGACAGTTTGGGTTAAATCTTATCTATTGCCATGGTCGAACGATAACGTTTGTCAGGTTGGAAAAGATTGTGAAAAGAATAAAGGAGTTAGCATAGGATCGTTGAATGTGAGTGCTAAAGTGCGCACATTCACCAACGTAGCTAAAGTCTTTTCATCAATATATACGGAGGTGGCCGATACGTCCGTAGAAATAGATATTCCAGGCATAGGAAAGAGAGAAATAGATTTGAAGAAAGACAATCCAGCAATAGCCAGTATTTGTGTGGTTGGCGGAACATCCGGGTCTAGCGCAGAAAGTGCGGCGCAAGGAAGCCTGTCTTGCGGTCGGTTGGCATCTGATTCAATAGAGATCAATTATTCTTTTGAAAATGGAACAGATGTTTATCTTTTCAGAGATGGAAGTATTTGGGGCGGAATTGGACAAGGGAGTAAGACCAGTGGAGCTATCGATAGAAATCTTCAGCCTAATCGTCAATACAGTTATGAAATGCGAGATGGAAAAACGACTTCCAGTAAATTAATGGCTTCTGTAACTTGTCGCACGGAAGTTGCAGCTACAGGCACTCCAGGATCTACAAGTTCGGATGATGGAGGAAGTGGAGGAAGTTGCACCGGTCCAGAAGTTCCAGAGGATTCTTCGGGAAGTTTGAGTTGCCGTAGTGAACAGTTAGGTACGATTATCGTAGATTATACTTTTACTTATGATGAGGCAGTGAGGATATATCGCGATAATACGACGATTGCTAATTTAGGAAGTGGAACGAATATAGGAAGCATTAGCGATAGCGGTCTTGAGGCAACGACTCCTTATATGTACACTTTGCGACCGGCTAATAATGATAAAGCAGTGATTGCTTCAGTGACTTGTTTCACCAAGATTGCGGATGACGATATGGAGTCCATTCCGACAGATGCGAAAGTACAGCTACCGCTTTGTCCGTTTGAAGGTGCTCCAGCTGTTTGGGCTAAACATAAGCGTTGTCCATGGGATAAGCGCGTAGAGGTTGGCGGATATGAACAAGCCGGTTGCGGTCTGTTGGGAATAGATTTCTTATGGATTCACTCTGGTTATACCAGTGGTCAAGACGAAAAATATCCAAAAGTGGTGGCATTATGGCTTCCATTGGTTCAGGCAAGCGCTATCGATTTATGCACTACAACACATGATGATTTCTCGGTATTACCAGCTTGTCCTGAAGATTTTGGTCCAATTGGATCTGTCTGGGCAAAGCCTGATCTCTTGCCATGGACATGGGGGATGGTTTGTCAGGTGGGAACCAATTGTTTCAAAGATAAAGGTGTCAGCTTGACGCCAGATGGTGGCATTGCCGGACCAGGAGACGTGTCGGCTGGATCAGCTGGAATCAAGTTACGTGCATTCCCGAGCATATCCAGATTATATGCTGCATATTATGTTCATGTGGCTGATATGACGCTTTCGCTAGATATTGAGAACGTGGGGACATTTCAGATAGAATTAGGATTGGAGTTTCCAGCAGAGATAAGCCTTTGTATGGTTGGTGGTACGGGAACCTGGAGCCGATCGGGCAAACCTCATGTTACGCCCGTCGAGCCAGGATCCGAACAAACACCCGATCAAGGTTCGGGAGACCAAACTCAGGATGGAACATCAGGTGGAACATCAGGTGGGACATCAGATGGAACAGGAGCAGTTACAGGCCAAGCTAGCGGAACCCTCTCGGTTTATGGAGTAGGAGACGAAAATGTATTACTAAATTATAGCTACAGCAATGGAACAGATGTTTCTTTATTCCGTAATGGGGCTTTAATCCATACCTTCGGTTCGGGCAGTGGTAATTCGTCGAATCTTCCTTATATTGATTGGGATGTTTTGCCAGACACTAGTTATACTTATCAATTACGTAATGGTAAAATGACGAGTGCAACATTATTAGGTGAAGTTTCGGCGAAAACATATGCTCAGTGTTCTTCCTCTGGTAGCGGTTCCTCTTGCAGTGGTTCATCTTGTAGCGGAAATTAAATAGTCGTTAAATGAAAGCCGGCCTGTAATTATCTTCAATGGCTGGCTTTTGTTTTTATGGCTTTAAAGTGCTAAAATAAAGGAGTTTTAATATGTTTATTACTAGATTAGGACAGAGTCAATTTTTGATTAAGGATAAAGTTAAGCAACCAAAAGTCAGCATTATGGTAGGTCGGGATAATAAAGAATTAAACAATTCTTTATTGAAAGATGTCCATGTTTGTCTATTTGGTTTGGGCGAATCAGTCCCGGAATTATCTAATGATGTCTTTTTAGTTAACTATCCTGGAGAATATGACGTTAAAGATGTGATGATTAAAGGAATCCAGGATGGTAAACATATTATCTATAAATTGGACATTTTTGGCGAGAAAATAGTTTATCTTGAAGGACTGGATAATATTAATATTGATGATCAAAAACTTGAGCAGTTAGGAGAAGCTCATGTTTTAATCATCTCTATCAGTAAAGATGATATTGATGTTAAATCAGCGGCTAAAATTATTAACCGGATCGAGCCAAGATTAGTAATTCCTATGAATTATCAAGAAGAAGAGTTAGTTCAATTTTTGAAGATTCTGGGTGTTGATCATCAGGTTGAAGAAGAATCAATACAAATTCAATCAGATAGTTTATCTGAAGACAGCCTATCAGTTAAGGCGTTGAAAATCTCATGAAGAAATGGCTCGATGATTTAAAAAAGTTACCGGAGGCAAAGAAAAAATATGTCGTTTGGTCCATTGTTGGCGTTATTGGTCTCATCTTGATTATTTGGTGGGTTTCATCAATAACTACAAGATTCAAACAAATAGATTGGTCGGCAGCTAAAAATAATCTTAATCCACCGAAACAAAGCGAAGAATGGACCAACATATCTGATCTAGTGCCAGATATAACTATAGAAGAACTTTTTTCAATTGATAAAGAGAATTCTTCAGGCGAAGAATTGAAAGAAGATATTCAACAGGAATCAAATGAGTAAAACAGAAGATAAAATTACAATTGCCAGAGAAATAATCTCAAGAGAGATAAGCGACGAAATGCGCGAATCTTATTTGGATTATGCAATGTCGGTCATCGTTTCTCGAGCTTTGCCAGATGTTCGAGATGGGCTCAAGCCAGTGCATCGTCGTATTCTCTATTCTCTTTATGAAATGGGATTAAAGTCTTCGGCAGCAACTAAAAAATCTTCAGCCATAGTCGGTTATTGCTTAGGGCGATATCATCCGCATAGCGATACAGCAGTTTATTATGCCATGGTCGGGTTGGCTCAAGATTTCGCACGCCGCTATCCATTAGTTATCGGTCAAGGAAACTTCGGATCAATTGATGACGATCCTCCGGCTGCTTCTCGTTATACCGAGGCGAAGCTTTCAGTGCTAGGTGAAGACATGCTTTCAGATATTGAGAAAGAGACAGTTGATTTTGTTGATAATTACGACGGAACTTTTCAAGAACCAACTGTTTTACCATCGCCAGTGCCGCAAATATTATTGAATGGAACGATAGGGATTGCTGTTGGTATGGCTACAAGTATTTTGCCTCATAATTTGTCGGAGCTTTGCGATGCTTTGGTTTATCTTATTGATCATCCTGAGGCGACAACTGAGGACTTATTCCAATTTATCAAAGGCCCTGATTTGCCAACGGGGGGAATTATTTACGGCCAAGGAGAGTTAGTTTCTACTTATTCTCAAGGACGCGGGGCAGTACTTAATCGAGGCAAAGCTGAAATTGTCGAGAAAGGAAAGGGTGCCCAGATTGTCATCACGGAAATTCCTTATCGAGTTAATAAGGCGGCCTTGGTAGCTAAGATTGCTCATCTGGCAGCCGAAGATAAGATTAAGGGCATTAGAAGCGTGCGGGACGAATCAGATCGGCAAGGCCTAAGGATAGTATTGGAGATATCACCGCAGGGATTTCCTCAAAGAATACTTAATCAACTCTATCGATACACCGATTTGGAGAAAAAGCATTATATTAACATGGTTGCTTTGGTCGATGGTTTACAGCCCAGGACTCTTTCCTTGGCGGATATATTGAATCATTATTTAAGCCATCGTCGAGAAGTGGTCGTACGTCGCACAAAGTTTGATTTAGACAGAGTATTGAAACGCCAGCATATTCTGGAAGGTCTGATGATTGCTTTAGCCCATATTGATGAGGTTATTGCTGTCATTAAAAAATCAGAAGATAGGAGTGATGCTGCTCAGAATTTAATCAAAAAATTCAAGCTTAGCGAGGTGCAAGCTGAGGCTATTTTGGAGGTTAAATTGCATCGCTTAGCTAAATTAGAAAGAATTGAAATTGAAAAAGAATTAAAAGATATTGAAAAGAAAATTAAGGAATGGAAGATATTATTAGCTAGCCCTAAAAAGGTGGAAAAATTGATCCAAGACGAATTGAATGTTATTAAGAAAAAATATGGAGATGCTAGGAAGACAGAGATTGTCTCTGGGCAGGTCAAGCAAATCTCTAAGAAGGATTTAATTCCGGATCAAGAAAACTTCATCATCATCACTCAGAAGGGGTATATTAAGAGAAATCAACCTGAGGTTTATAAGATTCAGAAAAGAGGTGGCAGGGGTATAGTAGGCATGAAAACGATGGAAGGAGATATTGTGGAGCATTTCATCTCGGTTTCCACGCACGATGAACTGCTTTTCTTTACCGATACAGGAAAGGTTTATCAATTGCCAGCCTATGAGATTGAAGAAGGGAGCAGAGTTAGTCGCGGCCGCGGATTGGCTAATTATTTACCAATTAGTGCCGATGAAAGAGTTTTGGCTGTTATCAATCAAAAAGCTGAAACGGGCCAAAATTATTTAGTCATGGCTACCAAAAAGGGAATGATTAAGAAAACAAGCAAAGGAGAATATCAGAATATTCGGAAAAATGGATTACAAGCCATCAGTTTAAAGAAGGGAGATTTATTAAGATCGGTAGTCGAAACAAGCGGAAACGACCACTTGATGCTTATTACAGAAAAAGGCAAATCGATACTTTTTATTGAAAAAAATATTCGATCTACTGGTCGAGTTACGGCTGGAGTTAAGGGCATTAGCGTTAGTAAGGATGATGAAGTAATCGGGCTGATGGTAATTGCTTCCAAATCCGATTTTAAAAAGCTTCAGATTCTTACTTTAAGCGAAAAAGGTTACGGGAAGAGAACGTACTTAGCAAATTATCGCCAACAAGGTCGAGGAGGAAAAGGTATTATTGCTGCCAAAATAGGCGCTAAAACAGGAGATTTGGTTTTTTCAAAATTAATTGATAATAATGAGCAGGATTTGATTGTTATTTCCATGAAGGGCAATATTATTAGAACTAAAGTTAAAGATGTCTCAATTTTAGGACGGGCAACTTCTGGCGTTAGAATTATGAGATTAGGAACGGGCGATAAGATAGCATCAGCAGCTTGTTTATTAGAAGAAGAAACCAAAAGCTAAATGAATAATTCTTTAGACATTAATAGCATACTTGATAAACTGAGATTATCTCAGAATATGTCAGGTGCTGATTTTGGTACTGGCCCTGGAAATTGGGCAATGGAGTTGGCTCGTCGCTTGAGAAAAGGATTGGTTTATGCGATTGATATTCAAGAAGGATATCTTTCGGCGACGGCAGGTAAAGCCAAGTATAATTATTTAGATAATATTAGATTTCTACAGAGAGATCTTACTGAGATTGAAGGGTCAGGCCTGCCGGACAGTTCTTTGGATTTGGTTATTATCGCTAATATGCTTTTTCAGATTGAAGACAAGAAACCGGTTATCATGGAAGCTTCACGCGTTTTAAAAAGGCGAGGAAAATTGCTTATTATTGATTGGCGACCAGAATCACCGGTCATTCGCAATCAGAAACCAGTCTCTCTCGATGAAATAGAGGATTGGGCGGAAAGGTATAATCTCCATTTAGCCGAAGAATTAGATTTGGGAGAATATCATTTTGGTCTTATTTTAAAAAAATCTTAATATGAAAAACTATAAATCATTATTTATATTAATAGGATTAATTGGATTGAGTATTTTTTCATGTAATGTTGCGAAAGCAGATGAGATGTCGTTGAATATGGAATCGTCTCAAAAAGCTTCGCTTGTGCCGATGGTATTAGGCGAGGATTCTGACGAAGACGGAAATGCATCGGTAGAAGATGACGCATCTTTTGATGTTGGCTTTGTTTCGCCTATCAAACATCCAACCTTGATGAAATTAATGGAACACCTAGTGAGGTTATTATTTTGGCTAGGAATTACAGGCATGACATTAGTTGTTTTATATGGGGCATATCTAATGATCACTTCAGGTGGAGACCCGACGAAATTTGCTAAGGGGCAAAAAGCGATAACTTATGCCGTATTGGGCTTGATTTTAATATTGCTTAGTTGGGCTATAGTTGCTATAATAAGGTCGGTTCTGTCAGCCAGTTAATTTTATATCCATATGAAAAAGATTTTTATAGTGTTGAGCGCCTTAGCGCTAACTTTGATTATCAGCGTTTTTCCTGCAATCGGTGAAGCAGACTGGGAAGACACAGGCGAAACCGGTTCAGGAAGTAGTGCGGAAGGGGTAAGTCCTGGAGATGTTACAGCCGGATGCCGAATTCGAGTTAAATTCTCTATCGGCGAAGAGTCATTTACTCCAGGTCAGGAAATTCCTGGAACGCGTGATGATTGGGGTTTGGTTTGCATGATAGGAACTGTTCATTACATCACAAACTGGATTTTTTACCTAATCATGATTGTGGTTATGATTATGGTTCTCTATGGTGCTTTCACATTCTTGACGTCTTCTGGTGATCCGACAAAAACAGGCAAAGCAACTAAGGTAATCACCTTTGCTGTAATAGGTATGATCATCGCATTATTGGCAAGAGCTGTTCCTCAGGCGGTCAAGTACATCACAGGTATGGGCTAAAACTGCGAGCGGGTGTAGCCGAATTGGTATAGGCGCAGGACTTAGGATCCTGTGGACTTCGTCCGTGAGAGTTCGAGTCTCTCCACCCGCACCGCGGTGGGAATATAAATTTTTCTTAGATAATATTTTAATTTATATGCTCAAAAAAATACTTTTATTAACAATAACTAGCATTCTTTTGTTTTCTGGCTTAATGGCATCAGCTGATACCAATTTGTTGGCTGATGAGGAGCCGACTGGTTGTACAATTAGGGCTCGTTTTACTATTGGTGATAATGAATTTGAACCGGGTCAAAGGATTGATTCTGAAGAGTATGACGATTGGGGATTAATTTGTTTTATTGCAACGGTTCATTACGTCACAAATTGGATCTTCTATTTAATAATGATTGTGGTAATGGTTATGATTCTTTACGGGGCTTTTACTTTCTTAACCTCATCCGGAGATCCAACGAAAACAAGTAAAGCAACAAAAACCATTACTTTTGCGGTAATAGGTTTAATAATTGCTCTTTTAGCACGGGCAGTTCCATCGGCAGTGCGCTATATCACTGGCATTAATTAAAAAATAAAAATCCTCCTTAGAGAGAAATTCCTAGGAGGATTTTTTTATTCTTTTATCTCAACTTTTCTTTGTTTCTTAGAAATTCTGGGAATTCTGATAGTTAATATGCCATCTTTAATGGAAGCTTTAATGTGGCTAGGGTCAATGTTCTCATCTAAAGATATTTGGCGTGAAAATTTACCCCAATAACACTCTTGCAAGAGATAGTTTCCATATTCATCATCAGGGCGTGGGCGATAGCCAGAAATCGAAAGCATATTGCTTTTAAAGACAATTTCTAATTTCTTAATGTCAATTCCGGCGATAGCTGATTGAATTAAATAAAAATCTTTATTCTCGATCACATCAACTACAAGCTTTCCTTCTTCCTCGAGCCAATTCTTATTTTTTACAGAAGATGAGTTTTCAGTAGTCATTTTTGGGAAAATTTATTTTTTTCAAATGGGCAAAAGCAATAGTATCAAGAATAGCCGCTCCCAATGGTATTATCAGTAGTAAAGTATAAGCCAAGTAAGCACGATTGTCCATCTGTTCACTCAGACCAACAATGCCTAGATTATAGAGAGCGTGAATACCTGTGGCGAGAAATAATCCTAGCCAAAGTAATGATTTCTTTTTATGGATTTTTTGCAAAGCAATGAAATAGCCCCAAAGTCCGGAAGTTAGGGCATGAATGAAAGTAGCTGTTAAAAATCGCATAGCGCTAGCACTAATGACGATAGAAATATTAATAATAGATGGGTCGATAAGAACAATGAGGTTTTCCACAGCTGCAAAACCCAATCCGGCGGTGATCATATAAATCATAACGTCAACAGGCTCGTCAAGCGCAAAAGATTTTAATGTACTCCAGTGAGCGGCACCATATTTGACCAACTCTTCGATAAATGATGCCAATATTAAAGAAATAATGAATCCCGGCCAGATAGATTCCAAAATAAATTGAGTAATAATAGCAGGGGCAACCATCAATGCTCCGAATAGAAAAGCTTTCGCAATCATTAATCGCGGTTCGGGGTTTTGATCTCTTTTTAAAAAGAACCATAACCAAACAAACGACGGTAGGAAAGCAAAGATAATGAGTAAGGAAAAATGCATATTATTCAGGCCAATTTTCAATGATTAGGGAATCTTTTTTATTCATCAAAGGAAGCTTCTGATATATTTCTTCGGTTACAAAAGGTATGAAAGGATGAAGTAACTTGGTAATAATCGTGAGGATATAAAATAAATTATTTATTGTTTCAAGCCGCTTTTTCTCATCATTTAAATCATCTTTTATCCCTTCTAAATATTGATCACAAAAATCGTGCCAAAAGAAATGATAAATCGCTTGAGATGCTTGATCAAATCTATATTGATCAAGTAATTGATCGACTTTTCGAATTAAATCATTGGTTTTTTTGATAATCTCTTTTTCTTTATCAATATCTTGAAGGTTGATATCTGTTAGATCATATTTCTCAGTTTGGCTGATAACAAATCTGGCGGCATTCCAAAGCTTAGTCACAAATTTTTGACCCATAATGATATCTTCTTCGCCAAAGCGAATATCTTGGCGATTAGATCCAGTTTGCCAAAGTAGCCCGAAGCGAGTGGCGTCAGCTCCATATCTCTTGATCAAATCCAGGGGATCGATTCCCGTTCCTAAAGATTTACTCATTCTTTGACCTTTCTTATTGAATACGGTTGGATGAAAATAAACTTCAGAAAATGGTACTTCATCCATAAACTCAATGCCAGAAAATATCATGCGAGCAACCCATAGATTTATAATATCCGTAGCTGTTGCTAAAAAGTTAGTGGGATAAAATTCTGATAAATCAGAAGTTTTTTTTGGCCATCCGAATACAGCAAATGGCCAAAGGGCAGAACTGAACCAAGTATCAAGCACATCTTTTTCTCCGTCTAGGGGGACAGGATGCCCCCACCAAATTTGTCGAGATAGACACCAATCTTTGATATTATCCAACCAATCTAAATAAACTTTTTTCCAACGAGTAGGGTAAAATTTAATCTCCCCAGATTTTATAGGTTCTGAGGCTATTTTGGCCAGATGATCCATTTTTAAGAACCATTGTTCTGATGGGATGCTCTCTATTTTGCTCTGGCATCTTTCGCAAACAGGAATATCGTGTTGATATTCTTCAATTTTATCAAGCAATCCTTCGGCTGTTAGAGTTTCAACGATTTTTTCTCGAGCTTTTGTTAACGATAATCCTTTATATTCATCGGGAACCTGATCGTTTAATTTTCCTTGGAAACCAATGATAATTTTAGTCCCCAATTGATGTCTTTCACCAATCTCAGCATCAACTAAATCATGAGAAGGAGTTACTTTTAATGCTCCGGTGCCAAAATCTTGATCAATTACTGAATCACCAATAATAGGAATAATATTGCCTGCGATAGGAATAATGACTTTCTGCCCAATGAGTTCTTTATAACGTGCATCCTTTGGGTTTACAGCGATAGCTAAATCTCCAAACATAGTTTCGGGACGAGTGGTAGCGATGGTAACATAACCGTTTTTCCCGCTCAGAGGATAACGAATATGCCAAAGATATGTTTTCTCAGAACGATATTCAAGTTCTAGTTCGGATAAGGCAGTTCCACAACGAGGGCACCAATTAATAATTCTTTCTTTTCGATAAATCCATCCCTTTTTATAATAATAATCAAAAGCTTCTTTAACAGATCGACTATAGTCTTCATCTAATGTAAAGCGGACCCGAGACCAATCACAAGAAGCCCCGATTTTCTTCAATTGATTTGTGATGATTGTTTGATATTCATCTTTCCATTTCCAGATGTTTTCTATAAATTTCTCTCGGCCTAAATCATGTCGCGAGATGCCTTTTTCTTTTATTAATTTCTTTTCAATAACACTTTGCGTGGCGATTCCGGCATGATCAAAGCCGGGCAGCCAAAGCGCTCGATAGCCCTGCATCCTTTTTCGTCTAATGATTACATCTTGAACACTGCTATTTAGAGCATGTCCGATATGGAGTGACCCGGTAATATTAGGCGGAGGCATAACGATGGTGAAAGTTTTCGATCTTTGCCCTGGCAATTTATCGGGATTAAAATATTCACAATCTTCCCATTTCTTGTATATCTCCGGTTCAATTTTTTGGAAATCAAAACGTTTATCCATTATCTAAATTAAGATTAGCGTTGACTTTAATTGTATCAGATAAAGTGGCTTTTTTTGAGTGAATAAGACCAGCTAAGGCGATGACGACAGCGTTATCGGTGCATAGCTGAAGGGGAGGAATAGAGATTTTTAGACCATACTCTATGGCTTTTTGTTCAAACCGTCGCCGTAATGATTTGTTAGCTGAGACTCCGCCACCAACAAATATATTGTGAACGCGATATTCTTTAGCTGCTTTGATAGTTTTTGAGATAAGAACATCATTAATGGCGTCTTCAATTTCAGCAGCCATTTTTTGGTTATAATAAGCAGATTTGATTATGTCGGGAGACTGATTGCGATGCTGATGGATAATGGCAGTTTTCAAGCCTGAAAAGCTAAAATCATAATCTGGGCTATGTAGCATGGGGCGAGGCAAAGCGATTTCTAATATTTCTTGAGGAACTTTAGATTGATCAATATTTCTCCATTCTTCTGCTAATCTTGAAATGGCCGGACCGCCGGGATATTCCAACGCTAAAACTCTAGCAGCTTTGTCGAAACATTCTCCGGCAGCATCATCTCGGGTCTGCCCAATTATTTCATACAAGTTAAGCTCTTTCATTAAAACTAATTCTGTGTGACCACCGGAAACAATTAATGCTATATTCGGCCAATTGTCTAGCAGTTTTCCTTCGTTCAGCCAATTGGCAACAATATGCGCTTCTAGATGGTCAACTCCTATTAGTGATACTTTCCAAATCTTGGATAATGCTAAAGCGAAATTTGCTCCAACCCAAAGAGCCGGTTCTAGCCCCGGGCCAATAGTGATGGCTATTAAATCAATATCTGGCCGTTTCCATTTTTTCAGAAAATATTTTAATTTACGCGCAAGATATTTCTCGCGTACCAAAATTTCTTGGATGACCATCTTTTCACGCAAGTCAATCTGCCATCGCCACTGAGATTTTAAAGATTGAGATTCTTTAAGAGCTTTTTGCAAAAGAGGTATAATATTTTTTTGATGTTCTCTTCGTGCGAGATTTGGAACGACGCCACCCCAGCGTTTATGAATCGATACTTGAGAAGAAATAAGGTTGCTTAATATCCGTATATTTTTCAAATCAACAGCGCCTTTATTGGAAGATAATACGGCAATTCCCGTATCATCACAAGATGTCTCTATCCCTAAAATCTTTATTTTTTCTTGATTTTTCATAATCCTTTTGTAGAATATGAGTCATGGCCCCGTCGTCTAGTGGTTAGGACATCAGGTTTTCATCCTGGTAACGGGAGTTCGATTCTCCTCGGGGCTACATCATATTAACATTCTTTGAAGGATGATGCTAAAAGCTCCCCTCTACTCAAAGAGAGGGGCGCTTTTAATCTTCGTGGTGTTAATTAACGCAAAGTAGGGTAATTATCATTAATTTGCCAGATTTCTTCAAAATCCCAGTCAGGGAAATTATTTTGGTTGAACATGTCAGTGGTAATCATCCCGATCGCTCCAAGATTTTTCCCAGATCGACCAGATGTATTTATGTCGTAGTAAGAATCACACACAGGATCTGATCGATTAATAGGTTTGCTTCCGATGAATCCATAACTTTGCTTCCCATCAACAGCTCCACGTGCATAAGAATATTTTATCCATTCATTGGACTGTCCTGCAAATCCCCCAATGCTTTGGCCATTCTCTGAGCAACCCGTAACATTTCCTGTGGCATAATTGTTTTGCAAGATACCAGATGTATTGTGAGTAATACCGACAAATCCACCTAATATCTGCTCACCGATGATATCAACAGATGCATAATTTTTCTGTACATCAATATCAGTTCCAGTTTGACCAATCAAACCACCAATATTTCTCCAACCAGCAATACTTCCTTGGGATGAGCAATTGTAAATCTTTGCATGGTTGATTTGCCCAAATAGGCCTCCAATACTAGAGACATTGTGTCCATCCTTATGATCAGCCTCAATGAAAATCTGAGAATGTGCTTCATCAATGATGATATATTGGCCCAAACCAATCAATCCCCCAACATCTTGAGGGGCATTCGTCGAATAATGATGAGTATTTAATGATCCTTCAACTGATACATTAGAAATGATTACAGGATGATCATCATCGCTTCCTCTAGCATTCCCAGCCAATAAACCAATATAATAACCCTCTGTTTCAATAGTTATTTTTTCTAATTTCAGATTTATAACATGGGCTGGATAAGAAAGTCTGGCAAAGAATCCGCCGTAATTTTCATGATTGCCTATATACAGATTAGAAATACTAAATCCCTGGCCATCGAGTTTACCAACAAAAGGGGATGATTCGAATAAACCGATGGGTTCAAATCCATGGCCCTCATGCCATGTTGCTGTTTCTTGGCAATCGATATCTTTTGTTAGCTGATAATAGGCGCCCAGATGATCATTCATGCCTAATAAATCAGGGCAAGTTGAAAGAAGAAAAGGAAATTCTTCAGAACCATCTTGCAGAGTATCTTCAATATCTTCAGAACCAGAATCTTCTTGCTCTTCTTCATTCTCCCATGATAAATTCTGCGATCGAGGAGTAGGAAATTGCCACTCAAAATCTAAATTATTGTTATTAGTATCAGCATATTGCTCTCCTAACCATCGACGCCCCAAACTGATTTCCGGAGGAGGATTATCTGGAAATGGATTACTATCATAATCTGAAACATTTCCACAGCCAACTTTATCAGATAATGAACCATCGGGGGCATACAGCAGGATAGTGTTGTCAGAAGAAATATAGTATGTTTGTCCAGAATAATAAAGATCGGGGATGATTTCACTTTGGTAATGAGGCTCTCCATCCTCGCGAAGCTGAGGATTCGCTATAAGAAAATAATCCTGGCCATTGATGACGCCCGAAAAATTACTTGACGAGACTAAATTACTTTCATCTCCGCCAGATGTTTTCTTGCGTAGAGACCATGCTTCGAGATTGATAGCATAATCGTGAGGATTATAAAGTTCTATGAATTCATCATGATTAGTTTCGCCGTGGAATTGAATTTCGTTGATTAAAATCTCAGGAATTTCATTCACAATTATGATTAATTCATCCTGACCATTATTGCCAGCAGCATCAGAGACTTGCAAGGCGAGAAGATGTTCTCCAGGTACAAGAATTCCACCAGGTAATTCAAGGATATTTTCTGTTGATTGATAGTCAAATGGATCATCACCATCTATATCCCATTTATATGACACAATGCCGATATTATCGCTTGAAAGACTGGCATCTAAAATAATTGATTGATTAAAATCAACAATTTGATCTGGTCCAGCATTAGCAATAGGTACCTGATTATCAACGATAGGATTCGTATTTGAAGATGACGATCCATTGCCATAAGAAGAATTAATTTGATATCCAGAGCTATTAGTAGAACGTGGCGTACCATGAATAAAAGTACTTGTGTGCCATGCTAAAGAAGAATTTCTTTCCATGGTTCTTTTAGTTGTATTATCGCCGCTTTCCCATGCCGGATTAGCTTGTGCAAAATCTTGGAGTTGGCATTTATCATTGAATAGATAGATGCCTTCATTAAGATTTTTGATTGCTCCAGAATAAATATGATCGGCAACTGCTTCAGGGACATAACTACTATCTGCGCGCACTAACAAGAAAAAACTGAAAGGATCAATGAATTGATTTTCCTCAAAATTAATCATTAAATCTTGGGATTGATTATATAACTGCCAACCAGAAAGAGATATTTTCTCGCTAGAAATGTTTTTTAATTCAATCCATTCATGGTTGGTAGAAGATGTTCGCCCCATCCAAGCTATTTCATTAATAATGATTGAATTGAGACTAGGAGATAGGGAATTGATTGAGCAAATCGTATCATTGTTTTCAGAGATATCTTTTTCTTCTTCTTGGGTAGATTCTGTTGATTCTTCAATTACTGGTGGTATTGAATTTTCAGCCTGCCATTTCATAATTTCAGAACTATATTGCACAATAGCAGTTATTTCTTGACTGATATTTTTGTTTTCTTCGGAAAGATCCGCGAGGTTAGTTGCAACAATCATCAATTCTTCAATGAAATCTGAAAAGTATTGATCTAATGATAATTCATTTGATATCTGGCTTTCTTCAACAGTCTCCTCTAGCGCATTTACCGTCTTTTTCAACTGATCTAATTCATCGCTGGATACAGAATGAGGGCCGACCATAAGAGTACTTAGCCATGCTCCCAAGCTATTTATTTTTTGCTGCCCCCAATTAATAGCTCCATCAATAATGTGTTCCCAAATACTTTGGTTAGTGGGAATGTAAAGATCTAGAACTGTGGCAGGAAAACTAATTTCAATTGCAGGTTTATCTATCCATTCAAATAACCCATATTTTTCTTGTGCATAACCATTTATATTTATAATAAATGGAGGAATAGTTTCTTGGCCCGATGTTCGCCAACTGTAATAATCCCAAACCGTGCGAGATGTAGTTGGTGGGGGAAATACAGGATAAGGAGAGCGAAATTCTGCAACAATTTTTCCCCAATCTGTTCCTTCTGGATGATAAGTCAAGAGGTATTGGATATCAGGATTTTGTATCTTTTTATTTTGATCTTGATAAGAGCTCTTTAAGCTTCCACCAGCTATTTGTATATTATTTTTCTGTAACAAATCAGAAGCAATTTGGCTAGCCTGCTCAACGGATAATTGTTCCAGAGAACCAATAATAGAACTAGCAATGCCATCGGTGATACTAGAATAAGCGAGAGATATAACCCTTAAAGCCATATTCTTTGTGGTTTGAAGCGGAATATCTTGCAACCAGTAAGTAACAGTCTCAGAATTAATGCAATGACTAATAATTGCCATTGCTCCAGCTTCATCAAGAGAATAATGCGCATCAACAAAATTATCTATCAAAGATGAGCGAATGATTCTTTGAATATTTTCTAAGTGCCTAATTGTTCCTGTGCGAGTCAAATCAACTGACAGATTATTGGCATAAGCGGATGTAGCAGATATAAGATATGCAGCGAAGAAAACAACAAAAAACCGACCTATGTTTTTAATTAGTGACATAAGTAAATTAATTTATTTCTATTGAATCAAGAGATTGATATAACAGCTCAGTACAACGCCCCTGATAATCCTTGGAAAAAATAGCAGATATCTCTAACAAATAATAATTATCCGAAAGGATAATAAGATCAGTGAAGAGATGTTCATTTTGAGCATGATATTCTTGGTGTAATCCATTTATTGATTCATTTGCTATGACTTGCAAAGATTGAGAATCATTACTTTTATTTTTCAGAATATCAATAGTTTCTTGAGTCGATTGCCACCTAAGCGGTGACTGCGTAAATCCCAGATCGAATGAGCAGCCTTTTATGATAATCTGATTGGCGTCAAAAGAACTATTTCTTAATCTAGCATGAACAATAGCTTGATCCAATCCTTCTTCTACTTCAGTTGTTTCTACAATCCAATCATCGGATATAGACATAGTGAAATTTGAAGGATAATGCTTAATTTCGGTTCCAGTAGGGATTAATGATAACTGATAATTATTAACCCCATCCCACTCTATCTGATCTAATAAGTTTCCTTCAGAAATCTCTGAGAGATCTACATCTCTCGGCTGTAATCGATATATTAGGAAAATTACCGATAGAAGAATGAGTAAGAAGAAACCAAGGATAACAATTTCAATTTTTAATTTTTTATTCATGTTTGAAATACAAAATAAGGGACGAAAAACCTCCTGCATAATCCTCCTTAACAAGTCCTCCTTCACATGATAACCCTCCTAAAATCCCTCTTATTTTCTATTATGCCAATTCGAGCGATTTAAGCAAATATAATTTTCCACATTGGAATTATTGCATACTGATAATGATCTGGAATGGCTTATTTTTTTATCGTAAGTTTTTAAATTATTTTGATTAAAATAAAAATCAGGTGATTATTTTAATGGCTTTGCCATTAATAATAGCATCGCTGATCTTGCGGTAAGCTGAAGCAAGAATTCTTTGAAAAGTACTTTGAGAAGTTTTCATTTTCTGGGCGCATGCTATTTGGTCCAGGCCTTGTATATTTTTTAATCTTAGAGCCTCAACTTCTTCAAGCGATAATTCCACAACAGAAAGTAGCCGCATGGGAATTCCCTGCGGTTTAAAATAGTAAATATTTGGTTGAAATCTAATTCTGCGACAAAGTCTTGGGCGGGGCATAGTTATATGTTAAGATTGCTTTACGAAGGCATCCTCAGCTTCTCGTGATAGAGAAGCTGAGGCTTCTCCTTCTCATTTTTGGTCCTTTAATTCGGCTCTGCGTTTACGAATTGCTTCCAACTCGTCAGCTAAGAATTTTTCTTCAGCTTCCAATTCAGCCAATTCATCCTGGGGGAGCCATCGGCGCATTGGGTAACCAAACCCACCTCTGCAAAAACCGAAACCTCGGCCAGTCATAGGGCCGTAACCATAAGGACCAGTTCCATCAAATCTAGGCATTTTAATAATATATTTGATTTATATAGGTAATCGACCTTTATAGAAATTACCTATAATGAATATATACCCATAATGGTTTATTGTCAAGACCGGGGATTTGAGCTAAGATTAGCGTAAATGACATCTCCGGTTCAGGAAATAAAAAGTCGCCTGGATATTCTCGATATTATCGGCGAATATTTGAAATTAAAAAAAGTAGGTGCCGGCTATCAGGCACTATGCCCTTTTCATAGCGAGAAAACGCCATCCTTCTATGTCTCGCCAGAAAGGCAAACTTATAAATGTTTCGGATGTGGGGCGTATGGAGATATTTTCTCTTTTGTTATGGAAATGGAAGGTATTGAATTTAGAGAGGCCCTACATTTATTGGCTCGCCGGGCAGGAATTGAGATTAATCCTATTGATAATCAGCTTCGGAGTGAACAGAAGGCATTGTACGATATTTGCGAGAGAGCCACTAATTTCTTCATAAAGCAGTTAATTGATAGCGAAAGTGGCCTCCGCGCGAAAGAATATTTAATGGGCCGAGGATTAACCGAAGAGAGTATTAAAGAGTGGAGATTAGGGTATGCGCCCCAAAGCTGGTCCGGATTATTGGATTTCCTTCAAAGAAATAATTTTCGGAAAGAAGAAATATTAGCAGCAGGTTTAATCGTGAAACACCCGGAAAAAGGTACAGTTTACGATCGGTTTCGCGGACGTATTATGTTTCCGATCGCTAATTTACAAGGTCAAATTATCGGATTCGGAGGACGAGTGTTCGATGGAGAAGATGATTCTGCGAAATATATCAATACTCCGCAAACGTTAATTTATGATAAAAGCCGAGTATTGTATGGTATCCATAAAGCCAAATTGGCTATTCGCGAAAAAGATCAAGCCATTCTAACGGAAGGATATACAGATGTCATTATGAGCCATCAGGCAGGCTTGAGCCAAACTGTTGCTGCCAGTGGTACGGCTTTAACGCATGATCAGCTTTCCATTCTAAAGCGTTATACCGAGAATCTGTTAATGGCTTTTGACATGGATAGTGCAGGAAATCTAGCGACTCAAAGAGGAATTGGTTTAGCGCAAAAAGACGGCTTCATGGTAAGAGTGGTTACTATGGACGCGGGTCTTGATCCGGCAGATATTATCCTTAAAGATTCCGAAAATTGGTTAAAATTAGCCGAGAATGCACAATCTGTTTTTGATTTTTACTTTGAATTGGCATTTCGCCAGAGTGATCATAAGACTCCAGAGGGGCGTCGAAAAATTGGAAGAATGATTTTGCCATTATTAGCTAGTATTTCTGATCAAATAGAGAGGTCTCATTGGGTTCAAGAATTAGCTGGCCGTTTAAAAGTTGATGAACAGAATATTTGGAAGGAGCTTGAAAAAATAGAATCTGAAAAAACAGAAGATGATTCTTATAAAGAAACTGATAAAATATTGACGAAAGATCATCTTTCTCGCAAAGATCGCTTAGAAAGACGGGTGATTGGCATGATGCTTCAAGACAAGAAATATCATTGTTTGGTAAATAAAAAAGATTTAAAGCTTTTTTCGCAATGGGCCCGTGATATAATCAATTGTTTATTCGATGATAAACTTGATGAAAGGCGCAATCTCTCAAGAGATGTGGATAATCTATTGAATGTACTGGCCGTAGAAGTTGAAGCTGACGAAATAAACATTGATGAAGAGATGGTAATTTGTCTGACGGAATTACGCCAAATGATCATCCAAGAAGAAATGAGAAAATTGACCGAACAAATTGCTCAGGCTGAGCGGGATCAGAAACCGCGTAAAATCCAGCAATTGATGAAAGAATTACACCAATTAAGTCAGGATTTATTTAATAATCATGCCTCAAAAGAAGATCAAAAAGGTGAAGACAGCCTATGAAAAAAAATTAATAATCCTAGTTGATAAAGTTAAAGATCGTGGGTTTATAACCGAGGATGAAATTGGGTATGCTTTTCCCAGATTGAAGAGTGATGTCAAGAAGATGACAGCCACTTATAGATTTTTGGAAAACGAGGGAATTAAGATTAAACCAAAGATTTCTTATTTGTCGGCAGAAATTGAATCAGAGAAAGGATTGGCGACTAAAATAGACCCAGTCCAAGCTTATTTGCAAGAAATCGGACGAACGGAATTAATCGATGCCGATGAAGAGAAAGAACTATCAAAGAAGATTAAAAAGGGCGATAAGGAGGCCAAGCAAAAATTGATTCGGGCAAATTTACGCTTGGTAGTTTCAATCGCTAAGAAATATGCTAATCGGACAACGAAACTGAGTTTGCTTGATCTAATTCAAGAAGGAAATTTAGGTTTATTCCGAGCGGCCGAGAAATTTGATTGGCGTCGTGGCTATAAATTTTCAACATATGCTACTTGGTGGATCCGACAGGCCATTACACGTGCATTGGCCAATCATGCTCGGACAATCCGGATTCCGGTTCATATGATTGAAAAGATAACGAAATACACGAAAGTAAGTCGGGGACTACAGAGAACTTTAGGACGAGAGCCTTTGGCTGAAGAGGTGGCTGCCGAAATGAATATTCCGGTCGAGAAAGCCCATCAGATTATGGAAATTTCTCGGGAAGTAGTTTCGCTAGAGAAACCCGTGGGGCAAGATGATGAATCCAGTTCTCTTATTGACTTTATCGAGAACAAAGATACGGCTCCTCCATCAGATCCAGCCGCAAGGAATTTGCTAAGAGAAAGGATCGATAATATGTTAATTGATTTGACTTCTCGAGAGAGAGAGATTCTAGCTATGAGATTCGGATTAGAAGATGGACGACCGAAGACGTTAGAGGAGGTGGGAGAAAAATTTAATGTAACTCGTGAAAGAATTCGGCAAATTCAAGTGAAGGCGCTTGAGAGAATGCGTTCTGAACAATCGTTAAAGAAATTGGAAGATTATTAATTCTGTATTTATCTATTATAGGGCTAATGGATCTTTGGGGCTCTTGAAAAATTCCCTATTGTCCTATAAATTAGATACATTCCGAGGTAGCTCAATGGTAGAGCGACGCGCTGTTAACGCGTTGGCTGTCGGTTCGAGTCCGACCCTCGGAGCCAAGTTTACGTTTACAGAATTAAAGAAAAAAACGCTAATCAGGCGATTTTTTGATATAATCAAATTAGATTCATATATATAATAAACAAAATGAGTAAAATAATTATTTACAGTGCTTTAGGAATATTAGCAATTTTAGCCATGGTAGTTTATCATGTGCCCGGATTTTGGATATTTCTGGGAGTAATGGTTTTTTTAGTTGTAAAAACTTTTAATCCATTTAGGCTTTCCGTTGAAACTATCCCTAATGGATTTGCTGAAAAGAAATTTAATACCGGAAAGGTAACTTTAAATTATGTTGAGGGTCCAGATAATGGTCCTTCGTTATTATTTATTCCAGGTCAAATGGAATTCTGGCAGGGATATGAACTCGTGATGCCTTATTTTTCAAGAAATTATCACGTTTTTGTTGTTGATATTAGGGGCCATGGAAAATCCACAAGAACTCCGGGGTATTATTCTTATAATATAATCGGGGAAGATCTGAAGGAATTTCTTAGAAAAGTTGTTAAAAAACCTGCGATTGTATCAGGACTTTCTTCGGGAGCCATTCTTTCGCTTTGGCTGGCAGCCAATGCTCCTGAAAATGTTTCTATAGCAATTAGCGAAGACCCTCCCTTTTTTTCTTCGATGTATCCAAGAATCAAAGAAGAAAAATTCATGTATCGCCTTTTTGAAACTGCGATAGAAACCCTTGGAAAACCAAAGAGAGACATAAAAGGTTTTTTCGCTAAACAAGGAATTCCGATAGCAAGCAAAGAAAAACTCTTGCTGATGCCTTCTTTTATAGCAAGCTATAGAGCAATGAGTCTTGAATTTAATAAAAAAATTCGTCCGACAAAAAAATACGATTTACTTAATGCCCGATTTGACGAAAGAGCTGGTTTAAAATTTATAAGCGAATATGATGTTGATTTTTCAAGAGCAACAATTGATGGAAGATTAGTTAAAGACTTTGACCCGGAAGAAACGCTGAAAAAAATTAAATGTCCTGTTTTATTGATACATGCCTATTGGTCTAGACATAAAACTTGGGGGTTGCTCGGCGCATTGGACGATAATGATATTGAGAAAATCCGTTCAATTGTAAAAGATATTAAAGTGATAAAAGTAAATGCCATTCATGATGTTCATTTAGTAAAACCGAAAATATTCATCAAGGTGGTAAGTGAATATTTGGAAGAATTAAAAGTCTAACGGCATCTTGTCATCCAGCATATCCACGGCTGCGTCCAGCCCGTAAGAACTTTCAACCGCTTAAAATGATAATTCTAAGTTCTAGCACAGCTCGGGGCCATTGTTGTCCGAGAACAACCTTCTCGGGTTTTTGTGTTATGATCAAATTATAATTTATATAGAGCTCCGGGAGATACAAGTGAAGATCCGAAAAGATACGTCTTTGTCTATAGTAAAAAGACGGAAGTGATGGAGACAGACATTGTCTCGATGATTATACAGAAAATATGATTGTAGATGATATCAAAATAACAGTTATAGCTGGCCACGGTGGGCGAGGTTTAGTAACTTTTAGTAAAACAAAAATGACTCTGGGCCCCACTGGCGGTAGCGGAGGAAAAGGTGGAAGCATTTTTATCGAAGGGGTGGCCGATTTAGGTGCCTTAAGGAAATTTCGTTTTAAAAAAGAGTTTGAAGCAGAGAGTGGGCAACATGGTAAATCTCATCTTAATGATGGCCATGATGCAGATGATTTAATTCTATTCGTTCCAGTTGGTACGATTTGTCACGATCTTACGAATAAAAAAGATATTGAAATTACTAAAATTGGTCAAAGAGAAATAATCGCTAAGGGCGGGCGAGGAGGAAAAGGAAACTATTTATTTAGATCGGCAACTAATACCAGCCCAATGGAATTTCAGGAAGGAGAGCCCGGAGAGAGTTTTGAAATACATTTGGAATTAAAGTTAATTGCTGACGTTGGATTTATAGGGCTACCAAATGTAGGAAAATCAAGCTTGCTCAATGAATTAACAAATGCAAACAGTAAAGTTGCAAATTATCCTTTTACAACTTTAGAACCAAACCTAGGAGTATATTACGATTTAATTTTAGCTGACATTCCAGGACTCATAGAAGGGGCTTCAGCTGGTAAAGGATTGGGGATTAAATTTTTGCGCCACATAGAGCGCACAAAAACTCTATTCCACTTTATCTCAGCCGATTCTGATGATCCCATCCAAGACTATAAAACTGTAAAAGCAGAATTAGAAGCATATAACATATTACTTCTGGCCAAGCCAGAATATATTTTTATAAGTAAAAGTGATACAGTGACTCCTGATGTTATCGCGGAGATAAAAAAGCAATTTAAGAAAATAGGCAAAAAGGTTGTAGCGATTTCCATAATTGAAGATAAAACAATAGAAGGTGTTAAAAATATACTTAATAGTTTAATTCCAGAGAAAAGCATCTAACAGGGGGAATAGCTCTTGCGTATATCTAGAATGGTGTCATTATATGATAGTAAGTTTCTATCAGGTTTCTTTCTTGAGTTTCTGTTAAAAGTAAGCTACGAGAAGAGAACTAAAGATAGCAGGTCGGCTTACTTTTATTCAAATAAAATAAAATCAAATGGCAAAGAAATTATATGTTGGAGGATTATCCTACAACACATCTGAAGCTGCTTTAAAAGAAGCTTTCGCAGTAGCAGGAACAGTTGAAACGGCTACAATCATCATGGATAGGATGACTAACCGCTCAAAAGGTTTCGGCTTCGTCGAAATGGCAACTGATGAAGAAGCTCAAAAAGCTATTGAAACATTAGACGGTAAAGAGCTCGATGGCAGAACCCTCACGGTAAACGAAGCTCGTCCTATGGAGCCAAGGACTCCTCGAACAGGCGGATATGGCCGCGATAACAGGGGAGGATTCGGTGGAGGCAACAAGGATCGCTGGTAAATGTTTTATCTAAAAGTCTTCTTAATAGGAGGCTTTGGAAAACCCTCGGTATCTTTCCGAGGGTTTTTTATTAAGCACAGTTTGCGCGCTACAATATTTGCTCTAATTTACGCCGAAAGTTTTCACAAAATTAATCTATTTCTATCCAAGCCTTGAAGATAAAACGAAGATGAGGTAAATTCTAAATTATTATTCTCTATGATGGTAAATAGCATAATGAAGTAAGGTTTGGTATGATAGATTAAATAAGTCGAATAATTAATAATATCTTATAAATATGGCAGACAAAAAGATCCTATCTATCGTAGTAATTGTTTTAGTCTTAGTAATTATTGGGGGTGGAATATTCTTCTTTTTCAATAATCAGGAAGCTCAAGAAGAAACTGGCGATAATCAGCAAGCAGATGATTCGTCGTTGATTGAAACGCAAGATGAGGCAATGGTTGATTGTGGTCAGGCCGATGACCCAATGTGTTTTATAGGCAGAATGAATGGATGTTTGCCAGTAACAGCTAAAATGATTGGATCAGATGGGGAAACGTCCATAGAGATAACGATTCTGGGAGTGGAAGATGGAAAATGTCATTTCCAAAGAAAACTAAACGATGTTTTGGATATGAACTGCTATTTCCCAGAAGGAACCTTGAATATGGATACGCTTGATCAGATATTTGGAAATGATAAGGGATTGCAACAAGTGGTTAATGACGCTTGTCAAATAGGGTGGTGATTTACTTAATAGAGTATATTAGATAAAAATTATCTAAAAAGCATTTTCTGGAGAGATTACGGAAATTATTTTGTTTTTCGATATAAAAACAATATTCCTTAGAGATTAACTATCATTGGCAACACCATCGCGTCCAATTGCTTTGATGACAACCTGCATTATATGCCGCATTGCTCGATTGATAGCAATAACCGTTACAATAATATTGTGCAGATTGAGGACAACAAGCTCCTTCTGTCCAGCAGTAACCGGGTGAACAATGCTGGCAAGCTATGCTTATCTGATTTCCTCCTCCACCGTCATTGTTCCCATCATTTTCACTGCTAAAAAATTGGTAGATATTCTGGCACATCTGATCTCCGTTATCTAGATGATTACCAACCGCGCAGTTATAGGCGTACCAGGCCCAGTATAGGAATAATATCAAAAGTGCTATTTGGATGCATGCTTTGATAGCATCTCTGATAATGTATTTTGAAGGAGTTTTTGTCGGAATTGTCGTTTTCTCAGGAATAGATTGTTCCTTTGGGATGTCAGATGATTCTAGTGTATTGGCTCCGCAGTTTTTGCAAAACTTATCATCTGAATCAACTTTTTTTCCACATTTTGGGCAAAAATTTGCCATAGTATTAATTTATTTTAATAGATTATTCCTCTTTTAATTCTAGTTTAAATCATTGCTTCGTCAAGTAATGTTAGGCTAGTCTCGCTCAATCGGATAACATTTTATGGCAAATGTAAATTTTCTTAAAATTTTCTTAAAATATTTAATTTCTTGATTCTTAGTTCGGAGGTTTTTTCTCTAATTTTTGATATAATTACCAATATGAATAAAAACATTTTATTAATCGGATCAATAATAATTATTTTGTCTATAGGAATCATTGTGGCTGCGGCATTTTTTATTTTTCCATATCAGCCTAATGATCCTCCGAAAGCTGACGATACTGATTCAACTCAACAAGGGGTGCAAGAGGTGATTAATGCAAATAATGAATTTGCTTTCGACTTATACCATCAATTGAATGAATCTGAAAACGAAAATCTTTTTTATTCCCCTTACAGTATTTTTGCGGCGATATCTATGACTTATGAAGGTGCTGAAGGACAAACGGCCGACGAGATAAAATCAGTTTTCCATTTTCCAGAGAGTAATATTTTAAGGCCAAACTTTGCTAAGATTTATAATAGTATTAATAAAGCAATTAAAGATTATGAATTGAAAACAGGCAATGCCCTGTGGGTCCAGCAAGACTATCCTTTCTTGGAAGATTATCTTACTAAAATTGAAAAATATTATGGTGGGAAAGCAGCAAACATTGATTTTATTAAAGAAACTGAAGCGTCTAGGCTGACGATCAATAGTTTTATAGAAGAACAGACAAACAAGAAAATTAAGAACTTAATCCCGGATGGTTTTATCGACGTGACAACTAGGCTTGTTTTGACTAATGCCATCTATTTCAAGGGTGATTGGCAGTGGCAATTCGATAAATCCGATACTTTTGAGGGTGATTTTAGAATAACTGATAACAATATTGTTAAAACCGAAATGATGAATATGGAGCCCGATAAAACAGAGTTTAATTATGTTGATACTGAGGAACTGCAAATTCTGGAATTACCATATAAAGGAGATAAAATTTCAATGTTAATATTATTACCGAAAGATAATCTTGATATGATAGAATCAACTCTTTCAGCGGAAAAACTGAATGAATACAAGTCTCAAATGAAAGAGACAAAGCTAGATTCGATATTTCTTCCTAAATTCGAATTCGATACTAAATATTTTATGAAAGATACTCTTGCCGCCATGGGAATGCCGACGGCTTTCTCGAGAAATGCTGATTTTTCGGGGATGACAGGTATGCAAGATTTATTTATTGATTTCGTCATTCATCAGGCCTATATCAAAGTTGATGAAAAAGGAACGGAAGCAGCGGCTGCAACTGCCGTAGGCATGAAACTTACTGCTGTGATGCCTGACAATATTTTCAATGCAGATCACCCTTTCATCTTTGTAATTCAAGAGAAAGAAAACGGCAGTATTCTGTTCTTGGGTAAAGTGGTTGATCCAACTTAGCGATCCTTTATTGTTTGATGAGAAATTTTTCCCAAATTTCTAGAACTATTATTTATCAAGTATTGGTAATTGAGAGCGAAATTATAAGATAGATTTATGGCCAATCAACGAATTGAACCTAAACGGATAAACCCAACAGGAGTTTCAGTGGCCGCAATTATTGAAAAGAATGGTAGCTTACTTTGTGTCCGTCAGAAAAGTACGAAAGATCAGAAATGGAGCATTCCTGCCGGACATCTTAAATCCGGCGAGATGATCCTTGATGGAGTGAAAAGAGAAATTAAGGAAGAGACGGGTTATGATATTTCTCTTTTTGGCCTGGTGGGAATATATAATCGCTCCAAGGAAGGAGGAACTAGATTGGCCTTTGTTTTTACTGCCTGTATTGTGGGTGGACAAGAAAATCCTCGGCCTCAAGAGATTGCAGAAATTAGATGGTTTGACAGAGATGAAATATCAGATCTTATCATTTCCCAAAAACTTTATCGCCCAGAATATTCAGCAAGGGTGCTTATGGATTGGGTGAGTGGAATAATATATCCTCTTGATGTTTTCAAGGAAATTTAAGAATTTTATTAAAGAATAAAATAAAAAAATTATGCAAAAAATAGCTAAATACCTATTTATCTATTCTTCAATTATCTTTGGCATTGTAGGAATTTTAATGGTTTTAACATCTCCTGGGATAGGTGAAACAAGCTCGAGGTTAAATATAATATTAGAAAAACTTCTACTTGCGACAATATTCCTCATATTACCTTCGTTTGCATTAAGCGTTGCTAATAAGTACTTAAGCGATAAATCTTAGCGATGTTTCTTTCTATTTTGATAGACAAATTCTAAATGTGTTATATATAATAAAGACACGTAAAGCTATTAAATAATTAAAATACAATCATGATAATCTATACAATTTTAGGAATAATATTATTTATCATTCTGATTTCAATCAGGCAGATCAATCAATATGAAAAAGGGGTCAAACTAATGTTCGGTAAATATATTGGTCTGATGAGTCCAGGTTGGCAATTAGTTTTCCCGATTATTCAATCTTATCAAAAGGTAGATTTGAGAGTGAAAGCAGTTGATGTTCCAAACCAAGAAGCAATTACTAAAGATAATATCTCGGTCGGGGTTAATGCCGTGATTTATTATAAGGTTACTGAAGCAGATAAAGCAGTGCTAGAAGTGGAGAATTTCTATTATGCTATTTCTCAGTTAGCACAGACAACGATGAGAAATGTAGTCGGCCAAGTTGATCTAGACGAATTACTTTCTCAAAGAGACAGAGTTTCCGAGAATATTAGAAAGATTGTTGATGATGCTACCGATCCTTGGGGCATAAAAGTTTTGAATGTTGAACTGAAAGATATCGCTCTTCCTGAAGAGATGAAGAGGGTTATTGGCAGACAAGCCGAGGCGGAGAGAGAAAAAAGAGCTATGATCATTAAGGCCGAAGGAGAAGTAATTTCAGCTAATAATATGGCTAAAGCTGCTCAGGTTCTATCAGGGGCTAAAGGGGCTCTCCATTTAAGGACACTTCAATCAATTAATGATATAAGCTCTGATCAATCCAATACGATTGTTTTTGCAATCCCCTTGGAAATCTTGAGAGCATTTGAGGGATTTGGTAAAAATTCATTACAAGAGAAAGAAAAGGAATAAAATAAATTTACGTAATTATTAATCAATGAAATATGAAAAATAATATTTTAGCGGTCATCATTCTAACATTTGCCTTTGTTCTCGTTGCCAATGTATATGCCGCTAACCAGAGTGATAATGCCGGAATTAGCAATCAGAACCAAGAACAGACACAAGCCATTAATCAAGGAGGAAATAGTCAGATTCAAGTTCAAACACAACAACAATTGCAAAATGAGAATGGAGTAGAAGAGCAAGCTCAAGTTCAGGAACAGGTTCAAGAAGGCATTCAGAATCAAGATGAAATTCAGCAATTACCAATCAATGCCGAACAACATCAGAATACCGTTGCTAATTTTGTCCAAACTCTCTTGGATGTAGCTGATAAACAGGGGGAATTGGGAGAACAAATAAGGACTATAGCTCAACAGCAGAATGAATCTGCGGATACAACGCTTCAAGCTGCGGAAAAGGTTCAAACCAGAAGTAAAGTAAGGACATTTTTATTTGGATCAGATTATAAAAATCTTGGAGTTTTGAGGCATGAAATGGTTCAAACTCAGAGCAGGTTACAACAATTAAATAATTTGATGGATGATATTCAAAGTGAAGAAGATGAGGTGGTGCTTCAAAATCAAATTCAAACATTAGAACAAGAGCAAACAAAAATAGAAGAATTTATAGAAACACAAGAAGGTAAATTCAGTTTATTTGGTTGGTTAAAAAAATTATTCTGAGATAATTCCTTTCAAGAAAACTGCTTCTTAAGAAGCAGTTTTTTTATTTTAATACTTTTAAAGAAATTTCTGTTAAGATGATGGTGAATATTTATTTAAATCTATGAGAAATCTTAAAACTGTAATATTAATTCTTGTTATTATTGGGATGCTGGGAGTTTTTGCATATTGGTTATATGAAAATATCCAGCCATCTATATCCCTTATTTCTCCGAATGGAGGAGAAATTCTGCAAAAAGACTCTGTCTATACTATAAAATGGGAAACGCATAATATTCCTGCGGAAAATAAGATATCAATCAATATTAGAAGGATAGCTTCGACATCTCTACCTATCGATGGTCAGGAATTTGATCCGATTATCTTTATTGATTTAGAAAACACCGGTAATATAGATTGGGTAATTTCAGATATGTATCCCGAAGGGGATTATATAATAGAAATAAATAGCTATGAGTCCACGCCAATAATTGATGTTATATCTGACGAAAGCGATGCTGTTTTCAAAATTATTGAATTCTCTACAGCTCAAGTAGCTTATATCTGCAAAGAAGATAAAACGATAGATGCTGCTTTTTACAGAGGAGAAAAGGAGATATCGGAGCCGGAGGGAATACCGATGCCGAGTGGGAGCGTAAAAATATCTTTAAGCGATGGACGTGATTTTAATCTGTCTCAAACTATCTCTGCCTCCGGAGTGCGTTATGCTAATAGCGATGAATCTTTTATTTTCTGGAGCAAGGGGAATGGAGCGCTTGTCTTAGAGAATAATGTTGAGAAAAGTTATATAGGATGCATAGCATTGGCTAGAGATCCAGGAGGATTGCCCGAAGCTTATTTAGATAGCACTGCTGGCTTCTCAGTTCGTTATCCAACTGATTATTTAAAGGATGTTTCATATCAATATCAAGGGTTGGGTGCGGGACAAGAAATTAGTGGGGTAAAATTTACCATCCCATCCGACTTTGTAGACGGAATTAATTTATCTAGTTTCGATACGGGAGTTTCAATAGAGATTATTCCCGCTGTTCGTGATTGTCATGCCGGTCTTTTCTTGTCGAATCCTATCGATATTCAAACTATTATTGACAATGATATTCAATATTCCTTTGTTTCTACAGCTGAAGGTGCGGCTGGCAATTTTTATGAAGAGATGATTTGGGCTGTGCCTGGCACTAATCCCTGCATAGCTGTGCGCTATCTTATTCATTCTACTAATATTGGCCATTATCCCGAAAATGCTGTGAAAGAATTTGATCGAACCAATCTTATCGAACAATTTGATAAAATTCGCCATTCTTTAACTGTATTGTAAAACAAGAGCATGGGTAAAATAAGAAATATCTTCTATAAGATGGAGATCGCTCAATCAGAGAATTGATTCATTTAAGTCAGAAAAATATTTTCATAGAATGGCAGCCATGATGTTTTCGTTTAGATTTTAATGATTTGGTCTTTTCATCCAATATTGTATTATTGGATGTTTTATGTGGACGGTATCAAGAATGATAAACATGGAAGATTTAAATATCCTTGATAAGATAAGAGTATGAAAAATTTCTCATATTGGCTTCCTCGAATTTTAGCAATTTTATATATTGTCTTTATAAGCTCATTTGCATTAGATGTTTTTGATGGATCGCAATGGTTTTTACCACTCATTATTCATTTGATTCCCTCTTTTATTCTTCTGGCCATAACGATTATTGCCTGGAAGCATGAATTTATAGGAGGATTTATTTTTATTGTCGGCGGGTTCGTTCTGTTAATCATTCTTCATTCTGAAATAATGATAATTTCTATTCCAAGCATTATATTGGGCATCCTTTTCCTTAATGGTAAATCCTTCAGTCAATCTTTTATAGATAAGAGACAATTAGATGATTTTCTTGATAATTTCAAAATCAAAAAAATCATATTAACTTATAAAGGCGATAGGATGAATGCAGCTTGTGATTGGCCAGGGATTCGGAAAAATCCATGGGGTATGATTTTTAGAAGTATTCTGGGTGAAGTTTTTAAAAAAATGCCACCATGTAATTTCAAAAATTCTATTTACAGGATAATGGGCTTTAATATCGGAAAAGATGTGGTAATTGCCCCGAATGTTTTTTTAGATCCTCTTTTCCCGGAACTGATTACCATTGAAGATGGCGTTATCCTAGGCTGGGGATGTAGATTACTTGCCCATGAATTTACTATTGATAAAATTCAATTAGGGAGAATAATTATTAAGGAAAAATCCTTGATAGGAATGTTTTCCACGGTAAGATCAGGGGTTATTGTCGGAGAGAGGGCAATAATTTCAATGTGTAGCTTGATTAATAAAGATATTGATGCCGATAGTTTTGTCGGGGGAATTCCGGCGAGAAAGATAGGAAATAATTGATCCTATCCCTATGTTTATTATGATTTTCAAATCTCAAAGAGATAAAAAAGTATTATTCTTCATTATCATAATCTTACTGGTTGGAATTTCTTACTTGATTTGGCTAGCATTTAATCCATTTCCTGGAACACTTTGCCCCGATGATGTAAAACTCTGTTCTGATGGTTCTTATGTCGGTCGCATTAAACCGAATTGTGAATTTATGGAATGTCCGTCACCAGAAGAAGAGCTGTTCAGTTTCAGTAATAGTCAGATTGAGAAGGCTATAATAAATTATCTTCTGACGGAAGAATACTTTAGCTGGGAAACGGAAGACAATAGCCATAATTTCTGTGGAATAGAAAATCTTGATTCGGAAAATGAATTATTCCCCTTGTATATCTGGGTTTATTGTGGAGAATATATAATCCAAGACAATGGATTAAAGACATTAAGTGGATTCTCTGGTCCCGCTAAAATAGATTATCCGAACGAATTATCGTTTTACGATCTAAGTAAATTTTCTTATGAAGTCCCTGGCGATGGATCGCAATATACTGAAGATATTAAGCAAATATTTCCTACAGAAATTCGCGCCAAGATTTTTGGTTTCAAGAAGAAAAATATTATCGAAAGAGTAGAAAAAATAGCATATACTAATATTTCATCCTGGGAATTGATCCGACAGGCTATTGATAATTGCGAAGTAAGGAGCGTTTGGCAAACTCATGATAAAACAGTCGGAGCGGAACTTAAGAATGGCGATGAATTGATTGCTATAGAACCGGAGATCGATGACATAATGAAGATAGTTGAGATTGCTGAAATCAAATGCGGAGAAATTTTAATGGCAACGGAATGACATCAAATGCTTAATATAAATTATATAAAATCATTAGTTAATAATGAAAAAATTGCTGCATCAATGCTTGCACTAGGATTGCTTCCTTTTAGCATTTCATTGTTTTGGGGCGGGCCTCAATGGCTGATTGGAACGATAGTTAATTTCTGTTTGTATCTAGGGGTAATTTTATTGCCGAAGAAATATATTTTTCCGATGGTAATCCTGCCTAGTATAGGGGTCTTGGCCAGAGGCCTTATCTTTGGACCATTAACGCTGTTTTTACTTTACTTTTTACCATTTATTTGGCTGGCTAATTTAATTATGGTCCTGATCTTCAAAAGATTGTATGATTGTCGCAAAAATATCTGGTCTATTTTTACTGCTTCAATGGCGAAATTTTTATTTTTAACGATAATTGCTTTTATCTATATCCAATTTAATCTTGTTCCAGCAGCGTTCTTACAGTTAATGGGAACTATGCAGTTATTAACAGCTTTAGCCGGGGGATTGATAACCTGGTACTTGTTGATTGTTTATGAAAAAATACACACTCGAAACAGAAACATTGATTGATTTGATTAATAAGAAAGAGCACATGGTGGTAATGTTAGCCCCATCTTTCTTAGTTGATTTTTCCTATCCTGAGATAATCAATATGCTCAGAAAGCTAGGTTTTGAGCATGTGGTCGAAGTTAGCGCCGGAGCAACCGAAACTAATAGGCAATTAATGAATCTTCTGGAATCTAATCCAGGCAAGCGGTATATCACTAACCCTTGTCCAACCATTGTCCAATTAATTAAAAATAAATATCCAGAATTGATTCCTTACCTTGCGCCGATTGATTCTCCTATGATTGCCACGGCTAAGATGGTAACTAAAAAATATCCAAATTACCGGAAGGTTTATATTGGTCCATGTTTTGCCAAAAAGATAGAAGCTCGCGATAATCCAATGCTCGATATCTTGGTCTTGACTTATTCAGAAATAAACCAAGTATTTAAGGAATATGCCATTTATAATCAAGAAGGGGATCCAATATATTCTTTTGATGTAATTGGGCCGACAACTAGATTGTATCCTATCTCCGGGGGGTTAGCCCAATCATCTGGAATAAGCCGAAAACTTACCGATCTAGAGTATGATGTTATTTCGGGATCAAATTTAGTCAATAAAACTCTAGAAGAATTTCTAGAGAGGAAAGAATTAAAATTATTGGATATTCTTTATTGCGAAGGCGGGTGCATTAATGGTCCAGGAATAATTAATAAAGATTCTCTAGAAGATCGGCGTCGCAAAATAATCGCTTATTGGAATCAATAAAATTATTAGTTGCAAGATGAAGAAACATGTATTAAGAATTAGAGGCGAGGACAAGATGTTTTTTGATTTAATCAAAGATGGAATTAAAACAATAGAAACAAGAGCCGCTGTCGCCAAATATAAGAAAATTGAAAAATCAGATATTTTGGTATTTACTTGCGGTAATTCAACAGTAGAAAAGAGAGTTATAGAAAAATATTGGTTTAGCAGTATAGATGAAATGATAAAACATTTGGATCTTAAGAAGATCATGCCTCATCTGAATACTGAAGATGAAGCGATGAGAGTGTGGCATAATTTTCCAGATTATAAGAGCAAAATAGCGAAATACGAATTGATGGCCTGGGAATTGGGATAATTTTATTCAAAAGAGGAAAAGGCCCGGTAAACACTACCGGACCTCCCCTGGAAATCTCGAATGTTATGAGGCCGTATTAGGGACGGCGCTCAAGACGATTCTGGTTGTGCTGATAGCGCGAACACTGTATGCGGCACAATATCCTGGATCTGGTTGTGTTGCGCTAAGTGCTTGCGCCGCCTCGAAGGCACGTCCCTTAGGAACGTAGAAATGAGCCGATTGACACCCCTTCACCTCCTTCATGGCTCTTTCCGTTGCGGCTGGACCGAGCACAGGGAGGAGAGCTTCTTTCGCTCTCTGATCCCAAGTCCACGGTCCTAGAGTTCCCGGATGAGAATTCGCCATACACCACCACCTCCTAATTTATATATGTTATAACAAAAAGATATTTTGTCAATTAATCTGAATATTACCAATTTAAATACAGCTAAATATATTTATAATTTTTTTATGATAAAATAGAATTATGGCTAAGGGTAATAATTCCAGAAAAAAGGAAACCAAAAAACCAAAAAAGGCTAAAAAATAATAGCCTGACAGTGGTTTAGATTTTTAAGTATTATTTATTCAAATAATACTTAGTGTTATTAGTATTAGTAGAATCTCGATATTTTCTTATCGAGTGTTTTTTTGGATTGTATTAATAATTTTGCCTTACTATTAGTTAATATTTCTTTTAAACAAGTCCTTTTGTGTTTTAAAACTTTATGAATAAAGGTAAGATATGTTAAACTAGTCTGTAATTAATTATTATAAAAACATGAAAATATTATCATGTATGAGATCTAAAACTAAAAAGTTGGATGTGTGGGATATGGCTCTAATCAAATGGAGCTGCATAGCTTTCGGTGTATTGTTAGTGATTATATTTCCGGTTTTGACAACAATAAATATTTGGTGGCTGATAGTGCTAGTGGTGATTCTGATGGTTAGGCCGCTTTATCGAACCTATTTTAAAGAAGAAATCAAAATTTAATATTTGCAAAGCAAAGGGGGCGCTTCACGGAAGCACCCCCATGGTGCCTGTGAACCGGATCGCGGTTCTAGGACACCTCGACTTCGGAGCGGGTCGACGGCACGTCACCAGTCCCGAGACTCATACCTCGGCGCCTTTTCATTGTTTTCCTCCTTTTTCGGCGCGTTTTGTTCATTTCGAAGAGAATTCTTGTGCTTACTAGACCAAGGAATGCTCTTCGCTCTGTCTAATTTTAGCATAATCTGATTTGCCATCAATCAATAGCCAGATTATAATAATGTAATTTATTATTAAAAATATTATTATGGATCCAGTCAGTATTGAACAATTATTCTCAATTAATCCGGAATTACTCTCATTGATACTTCTCTGGATTATTGCTTGGACAGGATGGGCACTTTGGCGAGCAGCTCGTCGCAGTCAAAAAATATGGTTTGTCGTTTTGCTTTTATTAAATACGCTTGGTATATTAGAGATTCTTTACATCTTTGTTTTCAGCAAGAAAAAAGAAGAAAGTCTTGTTTCGAAAACAGAGATCAAAAAGCCTGAATAAAATATTCTTGGACTATGTTGCCCGAACGTAAGAATTTCGTGTTATTTGACTTTGACGGTGTAATTGCGGATTCTTTTAAAACAGCATTTGAAGTTCATAAGTCTGTTTTCCCAGATATGACAGAAGATGATTATCGGCAAATTACTGAAAGGAATGTTAATGATTGGAATTGGAGAGCTCGGTTAGAGAAGGCAGGGCACAGTGGCAGTTATGATTTTTTTGAACATTATCTTCCCCGAGCAGAAAAGGAAGTGAAGATATTCGAGGGGATGGAAGAAGTTATTAAAAAACTTCATCAAGAATACGAATTATTCATTGTCTCGTCTAATCTTACTCGGGCGATTAAGGATTTTATGCAAAAGCATGGGCTGATTAGTTGCTTCATGAAGATTATGGGGAATGATGTTCACGTGAGTAAGGTTGAAAAAATCAGAATGGTTTTTTCAGAATATGGTACTGGTCCGATGCATTGTGTTTTTGTAACCGATACTCTGGGTGATGCTCGAGAGGCTCAGCAATTGAATGTCGGTTCAATTGGAGTAGCCTGGGGATTTAATAAACCAGAGCGATTAGAGGCGGGTAATGTCTTTAAGATAGTAGAGTACCCAACAGATATTCAACCAGCTATAAGAGAATATTTTCAGAGTATATTAACATAATTGAACATTTGCTTGATTTTTTTAAAAGTCAGGAGTAAAGTGCGAGAGTAAGTTATAATATTAATATGAAAAAAATAATAATAGCTATTATTGTTATAGTTATCGTAATTGTCGGGTTATGGCTGATCCTGGCTAATAATAACCAAGAAGAAGAACAGATCATCGGTGGTGACACAGATGAACATGGTTGTTTGATTGCCGCAGGATACAGCTGGTGTGAACCAAAGCAGAAATGTTTAAGAGTATGGGAAGAACCTTGTGTTGAAGAAGAAACAGAAGAAGTGATCAGCGAAGAGAGCGAAGAAATTCTGCCTTGACTTTTCCAGGAGATATATCATACTAGACAGGTAGCTTCGTTTTTCAGAGAAAGTAGAAAGAATGCGCACAATTAGTTCTACGACGTATCGGAATACGGGGTTAGCGTTACAATCTATTAGTTAATTAAATATATGCCAAAAAAGCTTTTTATCGGAAGCCTTGATTGGAACACGACAGAAGATGAATTGAAATCTCTCTTCGCTGGATTAGGTGAAGTAGAAGAAGCAATCATCATTACTGATCACGCAGGTCGTTCCAAAGGTTTCGGATTCGTGACCTACAAGAATGAGGAAGATGCCGCAAAGGCAATCGCTGAACTGGATGGTCACCAATTGGGTAGCCGCACTATCGCTGTCAGCGAAGCAAAGCCTCCCAAACCCCGCGACGATCGTCGCTATTAATTCGTAAGAACAAAAAGACGGAAGGTGTGCAATTCCGTCTTTTTTTGTGTTTATAAAAAGAACCCCTGCACATAAACACCATGCGCAAGGGATCACAGAGCAAGAGGCAGGGGGAGGAGGTACACAAGCGGGAACAGCGACGTCACCGAACATAGGAGGTGATGCTCTTCCTCCTCCCCGGCCTCATTCTGATTAATCCTGACATAATAACCTCAAAAGTCAATGGCATTCAAGGCCGAATAGTTTATAAAAAGAGAAACTCTCGCACACACCATGCGAGAGTCCCATACACTGGAGGAAGAGAGCGTGCTCAACGATACTTCACGTCACCTAGCAACCAACGACTGAGCACGCTCTCCCTTCCTCACTCATAATCTAGCGCATTATTGACAGAATGTCAAGAGAAATATTGCAAAAGTCCTCGCTACCCTTTGCGAGGACCATATGATCATGGAGAAGGAGTGCGCTCCCTTTAGGTGCGAGGCACGGGTGTGTGCCAAACCGGACCTCTCTACGGTCAGGAAACGCACGTCCTTTCTCCAGGATACCTGCCGGAGGGGGGAACACGCCGAACGAGAAGACATCCCGTCCGAAGCGTACAAACTTGAAGGGGAAATGCTCCCTCCGGGTACTGCTAATATTCATTATATATAAATTATCGAAAATCAACAAGTCTATAGTTTAATGTAAATAAAAACTGATTATGTTATAATCAAATCGTAATTATTTTTTGGTTTCATGAAAAAATATTTTTTAAAACTAACGGCTCTCGCTTTAATCATATCTGGGATTATCATAGCGACCCTGTCTGTGTCCGCGGAATTGCCATTGAATGATGATATTAATACTGCGGCGGAGGTAGCAAATTCCGATGAAAATATTTTAGAAGGAGAGTCTTTGTCGGGAATAATTGATGTTTCTTCGCCTGATTTAAATGGAGAACAAAATATTTATATTGATTCTGAGAAATTAGAAGAATTTGTCTCTGGTTTAATCATCTTAATGGTATTTCTGATACCCTTAATATTAATCATTTTGATTGGTGTATATGTCTATACTTCCCTGGTTTACATGAAATTGGCGAAGAAACTGGGAGTAAAGCCTGCTTGGCTGGCCTGGATTCCGATCGTAAATCTCTATTTGATAAGCAAAACGGCCCAGAAGCATTGGTGGCCCATGCTACTGATCCTAACTTTACCGATCCCGATAATTAATATTCTAGCGATGACAACTTTATCGGTTTTTATCTTCTTTTGGCACTTGAAGATATTCTCTCGAATAGGTTGTCCGGAATGGTGGGCTTTGACTTCTTTGCTTCCAGGAGTCGGTGTAATAGTTTTTTATGTTTTTCTAGGTATAGCAGCTTGGGGTCGCAAATCTGAAAATTCAATGCCAACTTTACCTTTAAGTTAAAGGGTTAGTTTTAATCAGATAAATAGACTTGATATTCTTCTGTTAAGGCGACGGGAATAAGCTTAACGTCTTTAATTTTTTTGTCTTCAATAGTAATTTTCAAGATAGCCGATTTCATAGTATTCTCGGAAAAATATTGGTCAAAGACGAAATTGCCCAAACTATAGGCAATCCATCCTTGTTTATATTTTTCTAATGGTTGGAGTACATGTGGATGATGACCAACGACTAAATCAGCTCCGAAATCGATAGCCGATTCGGCTAATTTTCTTTGCTGGGCATTGGGAGTTTCTTGATACTCTTCTCCGAAATGAATGGAAATAATTAAAATGTCAGCTTGTTCTTTAGCTGATTGAATATCTTGTTTGAATTTATCTAAAGATTCGATATCAATCCAGGCAATTCCCGGAGTTTCTTCCTGCGCTTTCCATAATGAAGATCCAATATTGCTGTATCCTAAAAAAGCCAAAACAGCTCCTCCAATATCTTTTATAACAGGTGTATAAGCTTCATTCTCGGAGAATCCTCCTCCGATATAATCGATATCGGCATTCTTTAATCGGTTCATAGTATCTTCAAAGGCTATGCGAGTATAATCAAAACTATGATTATTTGCGATTGAGAGAATATCGAAACCAGCGAATCGCAAACTATCTATGGTATTAGGATTGGCTCGAAAAGAATAAATACTGCCGACATTGACTCCTTTATCTGATATCATGCTTTCCAGATTGCCGAAAACAAGATCAGCTTGGTTCAAAAAATCAGATATTCGCAAAAATGGCCAGTGCCAATCTTCGTTTTTTCGTATATAAAAATCAACCCCGCGATCAAGCATAATATCCCCAGTGAAATATAGGATGATTTCCGATTCTGGCTTTTCTTCAATCATAGGCGGTTGAATGTATTCGGTTGAATTAGGAAAGACAAATAATCCGATAACAACTAAAAAAATCACAGAAGAGGTTTTAATCATATCTGTATTATAACTCGGATTGATATTTGTTTCAGATAATACTTGGAATTCATAGAAGAATCGGTTATACTGGCAACGTATTCAAGAATTTAATTAAATTAGTATGAACAAAAAAATTATCGTTATCGGTATTGTCGCTTTATTAGTTATTGTTATGGTTGCTGTTTTGTTTATCTATCGCAGCCACATAGATGAAGAAATTGTTCCGTCAGAAGAAGAAGAAACTGTTGAAACAGAAGAGGCTTGGGTTGGTGTTGCTGAAGACACTATTTTTGATGGTGGAGATTTCGAAGTCTTGCTTCCGCAAGGCTGGCGTGGCTATGAAGATTTGGGAGATATTTTTTCAGCCGCTTTGATCACAGGGACAGAGGAAGAAATGTCTGAACAGATCGTTTGGACTGAATTAACAGTTCAAAGATATGCACGCGATGGGCAATCATTAGACGAGTACATAGACGAGATAATGGTTTTTTTAGAAGAACAGAAAGAACTAATGGGTGAAGAGAGTATAACAATCAGAAAAGATGAAGAGAGGACTTTATTAGATTTGCCAGCCCGATATATAGAATTGGAGGTTAATTGGGGAGAATATCAATCAGTTACAGCTACTATTTTTGTTGAAATAGAAGACAATATTTGGAATGTTGGCATAAATCTACCAACAGCAGATTGGGCGGGAGGAGAAGCACTATTTGAAAGAGTAGTTGATAGTTTCCGAGTAAAATAAATTAAATATTAATAAAAACCGGATAGCACGAAAGCATCCGGTTTTTGTATTCAACAAAAGTGTTTTTAGATTTGATTTTTTCGGATATAATAGAGATATGCTTTTTCTGTTTGGTTTATTATTCTTGGCATTAATATTATTTGCATTAGTTTTATTCTGGCATAATCAGATTATTCCTCAATCCTTCATCCGCTTAGTCGGAAGATTAGATTATCCTGAACATGGTCAGCGTATTCTTTTTTTAGCGCCTCATCCAGATGATGAAACAATATCAGCGGCTGGTTATATTTCTACAGCTTTACGTCGAGGGGCGGAGGTTTGGATGGTTTTAGCGACAGATGGAAATAAAAGGGGTCTGGTTCGCCGGCGCATTAGAGAATTTCGTAAAGCCTGTTCTATTCTAGGAATACCCGAAAGACAGCAGATATATTGGCATTATTCTGATGGGTCATTACGTATCGGTCGTTCGGGAAACATTCAAGATAATCTTGAAGAGATTGTGCAGAGCATCAGGCCGCATATTATTATGGCTCCACATATTCAAGATACGCATAGAGATCATTCTGTGATCGGGGAGACAGCAGATACGACCGCTCGAAAATATCGATTAAGATTCTACCAATATCTGGTGCATGCTCATCGTTTTCCGCATTCTTCAGGTAAAAATAAAATAGATGAATATTTATTACCTCCTTTAAATTTGGTATTTCATGAAGATTGGCGCATCTTCTATCTATCTCCAACAGCTTTGGGCACGAAAGAAGAAGCTTTGAGAGTTTATCAAAGTCAGTTAATCAATCCCATAATGCGCTCCATCTTATTCGGGTTTTTAAGGCGTAATGAACTTTTTTCTGTAATTGATTATTCGAAATAGTTAACCTCAGATTTATCTTTATTTTCCTTGTTTTATTTCATTTTTACGTTAAAATTAAAGCGTATTATTAATAATCTTTGTTGATTATGTTTAAAAAAATTTTCGGGTTAGCCGTTATTTTGGTTTTAACGGTTGCACCCTCATTAACTATGGCGGAAACTCAGCCAGAAGATTCGCTTACTGAAGGAGATGAGTTGTTGGAGATATCGATCGGAGAGGCGAATTCTTCGTCCGGGATTAATTGTTTTGATTATTATCATTTTAATAGTGTTGAGATTGAGCTTGGCTTGAAGCAGGGTGTCTTAATTCCAGGACGAGCAATGGTAGTAGACGCTCTTTTGCGTAATCATAACGACTACCCATTAGTTAATGGAGGATTATTGATTCAAGTATTCCGGACAAAAACAAATGGTTCGACTGATGTGGGAAATTATTTGATTGATGAGTTCTGGGCTGCTCAATCACTAACTCTTAATGCCTTAGGGGAAAAGAGAATAGGTTTCGATTGGCAGGCTCCTGCTGGATTATCAGGAGGTTCTTATCTCATGGTTGGTCATTTCTTAATCGCAGACAAAATGAATCTGTCGGGATTAAGTTTTACGGAAGGTATTTATGGCGGATTAAGTGAGTTTACTTTTGAAGAATTTGAAGTTAATGAGGCATACTTTGACAAAGAGAATATCAAAGTAGATGATCAATCTTTTCAAGCCCGAGGATTCATTCCGGTAATTGAAAAAGATCAAGTTAAATTATCTTTCAATTTAAAAAGCTTGGCAGCCAAGGATCGAACGATTAACGTTTCTGAAAAACTATATCGATGGGATAATCTCAGCCCAGAACAGTTAGTTTTGAGCCAAGAGAAGGAAATAGCGTTGAAAGCAGGAGAGTTATTGCCATTGACTCGCGAACTCTCAGATTTGAAACCAGGAGTCTATTTATTTGAGGCTCGCACCGATCAATCTATTTTAAAGATAAGATTTGTGGTTGATGGATCGGATGCGCCGGCCCGCTTTAATTTTATAGCTTTGAATAGTTTTCCGATCAAAGGGAATGAGGACAATTCATTCTTCGTTTGCTTCCATAGCACTAATGATATTTACGGGAATGAAGGACGAATAGAAGTGATATTAGAAGATGAGATTGGAAACGAAATCGAGACATGGGATTATGAAGGAGAAATTACTCCCGGCATCATGGCGGGATTGGCAGAATTTACTACCCGCCGCGATTATAATCAAGTATGGTTAAAGGGCCGACTTTATCAGGATGATCAATTGATTGATCAAGTAGATCTTTTCTATGATGTCAATCTCTTTACAGATATGGCAGATTTAAGTGTCCGCGTCGAGGACGGACAATTGGTCATTCATCCTTACGATATGGCAGGGCGATTAACGGATACTCGCTTAACTGTTGAGGTACGAGATAAGGACGAACAATTGGTTTATTTTAATCCTTCTTATTATGGCAGTGATTTAAGAGGGGATGTTAATTTTATTGCCGGCCAAAGCTATAAGATTAGAATATTGTCGGGAGGCAATTGGTATGATGTGGAATATATCCATCGTACTGGTTCAACGTTAGGATTGTGGTTATTAGGAGTAATTATATTGATTTTTATTATGTGGTTGCTTTTTAAGCGTCGTGGAAACATGAGTAAGAAATCGCAAGTAGCAAGTATGGCATTTGTGCTGGGAATCGGATTGCTAATTCCTTTAATGACGCAAGCTGGTTCGCAACAAAGCTATATTGATCGTATCTTCTCGCAGTTAGGCAGTTGGGCCGAAACTATGCGACTATCAACGACTCCGAGATTCCAAGCCGGTCCAGTCAGAAGCGGAACAGTGACAGTCAGCACAGGTGCGGCTTCTCAGAAGAATATCGGAGTATTGGATAGCCGGACGGCTATTTGCAATAATAGGCGTTCAAAGGGTCCAAATAATCCTTGCCATGCAATCTATGACTCAACATTCCGAAGTGGCATAAGAGTATTTGCATCACACATTGGACTGAGTGCTAAAATTAATTTTACTAATAATTATCCGGTTTACTTAGTTAATGTTGAAACAGGAGATAGGATTGTGGGGGGAGATATCATCAATTTAGGGGATATCTTGAGAATTGAATTAGGAGAACCAACGGGGGAATGGTATTTCACCGGTGGAGCCTGGGATACTCCTCCAATTTCATGGGTTGCTAATGCTCAAAACGATTACAATCAATTAAAACCAATTGATGGTAATTATTTAACCTCTTATCAGATGAACGCCAGATCATTGGGTGTTATCGCCGATAATATCTTTACCCCTCAAATCGGGGCGGCGGCAACTAATCCATTGACTATGGACCAAATTCAGGTATCAACGACTGAAAGTCTTAGGGCTTATCGTGAAGGAAGTTCTTATTATATTGAGGCAATAGCTCCCGGAATTGGAGAAGTGCAAGTGCAAATTCCGGAATCATTCATTTATGCTACCATTGATAATCTTTGGTTTGAGCAAGGAAGATTTCCTCAAGCCACACAAGTTACTGCTATCGGTGTAGTTCCTGAAGTAGAAACATTATCTGTTTCTTTGTCGGCTGATCCCGCTTCCGGCACTGCTCCATTAACCGTTGACTTAACAGCTTCAATTTCACCCGATAGTACAGCTACTGGTCTGGCCAGCTTCACTTTCTGGTGTGATTGCAGTTATACTGGCGCAAGCATTGAGGGAGCAATTTCTCAATGTGGAGCCTGGGTTCATAGAGCGACAGATCAGAATGTTGATTCTTATACTGCAGATAACGTTTGTACTTATGGTGTGTCGGGAAGTTATACTCCAAAAGTTATTGTTGAACGCGGTTTGGCCGAGGCTGCACAGGCGCAAGTAGCGGATCTCAGAGTTTCTGATGCCGAAACAATACCTCCTCGGGCTGAGAATCTTGATATGGATCCGGACAATTGTACGAATGATTGCCGTTCTTGTGATTATCCTCTAAACCCAACTCTTTATTGGAAATTTGTTAGCGACGAAGGGAATAATCAGAGTGGTTTTGAGATTCATTTTGCAACGAACAGTGGTTTTAACAATTACATTAATGTCACTAATGGATGGATTAATAGTAGTAGCGAGGCTTATGCTGTTCCAATTGATTATCTTGATTATGGCTATCAATATTGGTGGAGAATTAGAGTTAAAGATGATCAAGGCATGGCTTCGGCTTGGTCAATTTATAGTGGAACCTATACAACGTTAGCTAATCCTTATCCTGAACCTGACTTTTCTTGGGAACCAGAGCCGCCAGTCTTAGAAGAAGAAACTCAATTTACTGATAATTCTAAAGTTTATGGTGGTGGAACGAATAGTTGGTTATGGACTTTCCCTGAAGCTAAAATAGCAGGAGGTGCCGTTCAAGATCCATTGACTTCAACAAGCCGTAATCCATCAATTATTTTCACGGGGACTTCTTCTCAGCGATCGGTTAAATTAATCGTTACGGATAGTGCTGGCCTCTATTGTGACTTAACAAAAGCAGTGCCAACAACAGGCATATTCGGGTTGCCAGATTACGAAGAAGTAGCTCCTTGATTAAATTAGAAAAAACAAAGCCCCTCTTATTTCAAGAGGGGTTTTTGATTTTCTGATGATTATTATTCAAAATGGACTATGCTTTCGATGTTTTTAACTTTTTCGGCTAGATGAATATGTTTCTCTAGCTCTGGATCGTCAGAAAGTAAATCTTTCGCAGCTTGGCGGGTTTTCTCTACGAGATCTAAGTCTTTCAAATTAGCCATTATTAAATCGGGGATTCCCCATTGATTTTGTCCAGTTAGAGAACCAGGTCCGCGGATGGCTAAATCTTTTTCAGCTAATTTAAAACCATCGTGGCATTTTACTAAAGCCGATAGTCGGCGAGTGCTCTCTATCTCAGGAGAGCTAGTAAATAGTAGGCAATAAGATTCATGATTCGATCGACCGATGCGTCCTCTCATTTGATGAAGCTGGGCTAGGCCGAATCTTTCAGCGCCCTCGATAATCATGATAGTTGCGTTAGGGATATCTATTCCTACCTCGATAACAGAGGTAGTAATTAATATATTTATTTTGTTTTTCTGAAATCCTTTCAGAACCCTCTCTTTTTCGGTGGCCTTCATTTGCCCATGCAGACGGGACACTTTCAAATCTGAAAAAATATCTTCTGATAATTTTTCATATTCTTTGTTTACAGTTTTGATATGATCTTCTTCTGAATCTGATTTTATGCGCGGACAAATAATAAAAGCTTGGTGCCCTTTCTTAATTTCTCGGCGAATAAGATTGTAGGCTCCGCGCCTTTGATTGGGTTTAATAATTTGAGTAATGATTTCACCTCTCTCTTGAGGCTTTTCTTTTAATAAAGAAAGATCTAAATCTCCATAAACAGTTAAAGCGAGAGTACGAGGAATCGGGGTGGCGGTCATTGACAGTAAATGAGGTTTTTCTTTCTGATCTGGTTTCATCAATCTTGCTCTTTGTCTAATGCCGAAACGATGTTGTTCATCGATAACAACAAAAGCTAATTTCTTAAATTTAATTCTTTCTTGAATTAAAGCATGGGTGCCAATGATTAAATCTATTTTTCCTGATTTTAGTTGATCGATAATATTAGATGCAGAACATTGACGATGCCCTAAATAGTGTATATCGCTGGTCAATAAGCCGATATTTATAGAGAAATCTTTGAAAAACTGTCTTAATGTATCAAAATGTTGTCTTGCTAAAACAGCAGTAGGGGCCATAAGGGCGACTTGTCCTCCTGATGAAATAGTGTTTAGTGCAGGTATCATCATAACGGCTGTCTTGCCGGATCCGACATCTCCTTCTAATAGACGCGACATAGGATCTTCTTGATCCATATCTTTTAAAATCCTCCAAATTGCTATTTTCTGTCCAGCTGTTAATTCAAACGGTAATGATTTTACGAATTTCTGGATTAATGGCAGATTGATTGGTATTTTTATAGCGGCTTGCTTTTTATTCTCTGCTTTAGCGATGAGAGTTCTTAATTGGATATAAAATAACTCTTCGAAAGCAAACCTTTTCCGAGCTTTTTCGGCTTGATTTAAATTATCGGGGAAATGAATTTGAGCCAGGGCTTCGGATAAATTCATTAGTTGATGTTGCTTGATGATAGACGAGGGGAGGGGGTCATCAATATCTTGCATCTGCTCTAATAGTGGTTTAATAACATATCTCAACCACCGAGAAGTTAGACCTTTAGTTTCCGGATAAATAGGAACAATGCGTCCGGCATGGGTCGGAGAGTCTTTTATTTTTTCCGCGATAGGACTAGCTAAATAAATTTCTCCTTTCTTTTCAGTGGCTTTACCCGCCAGAATAACTGTTTGACCTTGGAGCTGTTCAGATAGATAAGGTTGGTTAAACCAAACTACTTTAACTTGACCGGTTTGGTCTCGTAAAAAAGCTTCGGTAATAATTAATCTTCTCCTAAAGGTAAAAGTGTTTTTTATTTCGATGATTTCTCCTTTTAAACAAACTTTTTCTCCGACTTTGACTTGATTTATTTTTTTTAAATCTGAAAAATCGTCATAACGATAAGGGAAATATCGTAATAAGTCTTCAGCTGTTTGAATATTTATTTCAAATAACTTACGGCTGTATCCAGCGCCTATTCCTGGCAAATCAGAGGTTTTTGTGTTTAAGTCTAAATCCATTAATTTATTATAGCATTGAATGAAAACGCCTCCCTAGCCGGATTTTGCTCGAACCCTCGAGCTCGTCCGATAGGGAGGCCCTATTAGATGTTTGTCCATCGCCATCTCCACACGATGGCGACGTCCGCTGCGATGACCATCACTAGGATGGTCATGACTCCGTTCGCCGGATTGGTGGCGAACAATGCCGCGAAGAGTGTCGCCGCAATAACCACTGTGACGACCGTCGCGATGATCATAATCGCACGGCGCTCTCGCCCATGTCGCCACGCAATCACACCGACGACGACATTGAAGATGAGTGCGGCTAGTAGTAACCACACACCTGCTCCTGCTTGGTAGACGAGAGCCGCGACGCTAGTACCACCGACGGCGGCCCAGAAGATACCGAGTTTCATGTGCACCTCCTTACAATTATGAGGATAACACATATTTATGTTTTGTCAAGAGTATTACTTTCATTGGCAGAAAGCAATTAATATATTAGAATAAAGGTATTATTAATATTTCATTTATGAAACAAAAAGGAAAAACAATCATAAACATCGTTTTAATGATCTTAACTATGATTGTGATCGTTCTCCTGTTTGGTTATTGGCGTGGCGAAGCTCCAATAACACCAGAAGATGGTCCGATTCTTGATGTAGAAACAGATATTGAAAGCACGCAAGAGATAGTTCGCAGTAGTAATCAATTTGCCCTGGACCTTTATAATCAATATCGTCAACAAGAAGACAATATATTTTTCTCGCCTTATAGCATTGTTACGGCTTTAGCCATGACTTATGAAGGAGCGAAAAATCAAACAGCTGAAGAAATGAAACTGGTACTTCATCTGCCGGATGAAGAAACAAGGGGAAAAGGTTTCGCTGGCCTTTATAATATTTTCAATCAATCAAAATCTGATTATATCTTAAAGACAGTCAATGTATTGTGGCCTCAGGAGGATTATAATTTCTTAACAGAATATTTTTCTGTTATTGAAAAATATTATCGAGGAAAGGCGACATCGCTTAATTTCCGCGATGATCCCGAAGGTTCCAGATTAACGATTAATCAATGGGTTGAAGATCAAACAGAAGAAAAGATTAAGGATTTAATTCCGGCTGGATTTATTGATCCGATTACGCGACTAGTTTTGACTAATGCCATATATTTCAAAGGTACTTGGTTGGAAGGGTTCGATTCCGATTTAACGCAAGAGAGCGATTTTTATTTAGATGAGAGTGAAAAGGTAGCCGTATCAATGATGCAACGTATCGGAGAAGAACCGTTAAGATATGCGGAAATAGATGATGTGCAAATATTATCTCTTCCATATAAAGGAGAAGAACTGGCTATGTTGATCTTATTGCCTAAACAAAATGAGATAGGGCAATTAGAAGAATCTTTGATATTGGAAAAATTAGAGACTTATCGTCAATCTTTGCAACCTCGAGAAATCGATTTATTTCTGCCTCGCTTTAAATTGGAAACAAAATATTTCATGAAGGAAGATCTGGCGGAAATGGGTATGCCAATTGCTTTCTCAATGGATGCTGATTTCTCAGGAATGACAGGGAATAAAGATCTTTTTATCAGCGAAGTTATTCATCAAGCTTTTGTGGAAGTAAATGAAGAAGGAACCGAAGCAGCTGCCGCAACGGCAGTAATCATGAAAGAATCGGCTATGATGATAGACAAACCAGTTTTCCGAGCCGATAGACCATTCTTCTTCTTAATTGAACATTCAGAAACGGGGGCAATCCTGTTTATGGGTCGTGTCAATAATCCGTCTTAAATCTGGCTCTTAGTAAGATTCAAAAACTCGCTTCTTCTGGAAAGCGAGTTTTTTATATGCGTCCTCGGCAGGAATCGAACCTGCATCTCTGGCTCCGCAGGCCAGTGCTCTATCCGTTGAGCTACGAGGACAGGAAACAATTCAGGTTACTACAATTTCTTTTAAAAAACAATCTACAGTATAGAACTTATATGCTATATTTACATTATTGCCTTAGGCGAAAAGGAGGGAGTTATGTCTTTGGCCGAGTTTTTCGGAATAGCCATCGGAGCGCTGATTCTCGTATCTCTGATCTCGGGTATGTGGCGGCGGTATCATCCATGACAAAGACAAAGAGGGTTGGGGAGGGGGGGGCTGAACCATTCAGCTCCCGTTTTTATTTAAATGAGAAAGGGCCCGACGCATACCACGCATCGAGCCCACCCGGTCCTTCTGGTTTTAGGGGAGCCAGAACCCTTCGATCGCCTCCTTTACACGATCCCTGTCTTGGGGAGAGACTCCCCTTAGCCAGACTTTCAGAAGCAGGGGATGTTTCTTCAGTACCTCTATTTCATAGAGGTGGAATACGCGATGAGCCAGGACGGTCTCTCCGCTTTTCATCCTGGCTGCTATCACCTCTCCTTCCTTACCGTAGTACAACTCTATGATGTCGATCGGTCCATGGATTCTCATGGAGCCGTTTTTGGGATTCACCTTGATCCATAGGACGCTGCACCCCTTCTCCAACCAGTCGTTCGGCCGGAGAAAGATTAAGGGTGGAGTGGGAGAGGTGTTTCCCTCCATGATCCGCTGGATGATGGCTGCTTCTTCGCTCTCTTGCGACCATCTCTCCAGAAGAACTTGCAGGGTACGTTCACCCAGCAATCCCAACTCTGACACGGTCTCAGGAAAACGAGACCTCCAGTCTTCCGGTACCAAATCAATAGCTTTTTGAACCATCCGAACCCCCTCACGATGAGATAATTTATTCTGACATAAATATTATTTATGTCAATATTGATTTGAATATTAATAAATTGACAAAATTATTATTTCATGCGATCGTTTTATTTACCTGCGACGTTAAGGAGGGTCTATGCATCGCATCGGAAAAGGATTCGCAACGATTGGTCTGGGACCGACTCTGCTGTTTCTGTTTTTGGGTTCGGTCGCTCAGATAATCGGAGTGGCGATTTGCATCATCGTCGCCCCCATCGTTTATCTCTCTTGGGACAACTTGGGAGGGATGGTGTGACGACAAAAGTGTTGGAGGTATTGCTTCTCTTCCTAGCAATGATCTGCGGATCTACGCTTGGAAGGTGGTTGGCTGGGCTGGACAAGTAGCAGGGGGGCTCCGGGGGCTCGAAGAGGCATTATTCTTCGAGCCACCTTCTTTTTATTGCCAAAAGATATTTTCTCTGTTATAGTTACACTTGCGGTCATGACCTATTGACCGTTTTTAAAGAAATATGGATCAGAGAGATTTTATAAAATTAACTTCTGCTCTTTATCGGGTGACAGAGATGTTTCCCGAACAAGAACCTCTTCGTCTTGGCTTGCGTGATTGGGCTTTGAAAATCTTAACTAGTTTGGCACCTTATCATTTTTCAAATGAAAGCAATGTAGATTCAGATACTGCTAAAAATAATCTAAAAAATATTCAAATATTACGTTCTTTATTAGAAGTTTCACAAGGACAAAAATGGGTTAATGAAATTAACCTTCTTTTATTAGATCAAGAATATAGTCGTTTAGAGGAGCAATTAAGCGATACGATTAATCGACAAGAAAAAAATAAAACAAGCATTAATAGAACAATAATCATTGCTGATGATCATCTAGATAAGCCTAAAAAGGAATCTGTTCTAATGGAAGAAAACACAATTTATAATCTCAAGGAAGATACAAAGAATAATGAGTCATCTATGCCTTCAGCAAGGCAGGGTCAAATCTTAAAGATGATTCGTCAGCATCCGAGAATTCAGATGAAACAGATTCAAGAACAGTTGACAGAAGTTACTGCTCGTACTTTGAGGAGAGATTTAGAGAATTTAGTGCAACAGAGGAAAGTTAAACGTATTGGTCGAGGAACAGGAACTTTTTACCAAATAAGTTTTGTGGATAACTCCTGAATAAATAAGGACATAACGGACATTTATAATGTCCCTAAATCGGACATAATTTAATTAATTCAAGCACTACGGACATTATCATCATTTATCAAGCTAACATGTGGACAACTTGTGTAGAAATTACGGACATAAAGAATAATTGTATTTGTAAATATCAAAATGGACCCGGGGAAGAAATTTAGTCGCATATACAGTGCGCAAGTCACAAAAATATATCGATATATCCGCCTAAAGGTCAGTTCTCGAGAGACAGCCGAAGATTTAACAGCCCAAGTTTTTGAACGAGGCTGGATAGTTTATAGAGAAAGCCTAGACCCAGATCATCAACAGTCTGAGATTAAAAATGTAAAGGCATTTCTTTATCAATTGGCTCGTCACGCCATAGCTGATTATTATCGCGTTGAATCACGCCGAGAGATAGTCCATTTAGGCAATTATGATCTTCCTGCGGAAGATAGACATCCTTCCGAGATAGAGGCCAGGAAACAAGAAGCTAATAGAATTTTAATCGCTTTGAATAAAATTAATCTAGATTATCAAGATCTGATTATCCAATATTATCTCAACGGGCTGTCTTTAGAGGAAATAGCTGAGGATTCTAATCGTTCAATTGGAGCAGTTAAAACGGCATTATATCGCGCCAGAGAAGCGCTTAAATCCGAATTAGGAGGAGAAAAAACGGATCTTCTCCATAATTGACGGCAAAGAGTGTAACCTTTTTCTCTGAAAAACGGCATATTATATAGTATGGAAGATCGCGAATTAGTCAAAATGATCAAATCGTTGAAGATAGTTCAGCCCAATCAAGATTGGGTCTCTTTGACTAGGGACAATTTATTTGGAGTTGTTAAAGAAAATAAATCTAGTTGGTTTGTCGCCCATTGGCAACCAGCCCTAACGGGTATGGTACTCGGGTTAGCTTTAGTCGGCGGCCTACTTGGCTTACTCCATTTTGGACAGGATCAAGTTGTGGTTGAAGAAGAACCAAATTTCGTGGCTGAGAAAAGCCCATTGATCGTTTTACAGGAGCCACTGGTCGGATTAAAAGAGCAAATTGTTGAACTTAAAGATCAATTGACGGTTACGAGAGATAGGCGCGTTGAGAACAATAAACAGGCCCTAGAAATACAGCAGATGATTGAAGATATTAGATCTTTAACTGAAAATATTGAGGTGATTGATAAGGATAAAGTATTGGCGACATTGAGTGATGAGATTAAGGAAGCGGGAGAAGATGTTAAATTGGCTTTTCTGGAAAATGGTCTAAATGATTTGAAAGAGCAAGCTGAAAAGGGATTGTTAACTGATGAAAAGATGGTAGAGTTGGCAGCAGTTAAAGAATTATACCAAGCAAAAGATTACGAAGGCGCCTTTTGGCGCTTAATAGAATTGATAAATTAAATGACGGTTTGTTTTAATTTGAAAGCAAGTCGTTGGCTTTATCTTGTTTACAAGATTTAAGCCGGTCGATAACGGTAGATTAGAGGAATAAAAAACATTAATTACACAAAGCAAATAAATAAAATGAATAGAAAAAGACTTTTTGCCTTGATTACCAGCTTTGCTTTTGTTGCCACTTTAGTTGGTCCGGTTACCTCATATGGTATGACTGAAGCAGAAATGCAAGCATTAATTGCTACATTGACTGCTCAAATCAACCAATTGCAGGTTCAATTAACCGGTATGGGCGGAACAGCAGTTCCTGCTTTTACTGGTATTCCAGCCGGATTTACATTTGCCACCAATCTGCGATTAGGCAGTTCAGGTGACGATGTTAAATATCTCCAGGTTGTATTGAACTCCGATGCTGCTACGCAAGTAGCTACTACAGGTGTTGGTTCAGCCGGTCAAGAGACCAGCTATTTCGGCCCATTAACAGAAGCAGCCGTAATCAAATTTCAGAATTTGAATGCAGCCTCGATCCTTACTCCGCTCGGTTTAACAGCGGGCACGGGTTTCGTTGGCGCTTCGACTCGAGCCAAGCTTAACGATTTATTGTTAGCTGCCTGGGAAGAAGAGGAAGAAGAGGAGGAATGGGAAGAAGAAGTAGTGCCAGTTGTGACTGGTTTACAGGTCAGCCTTGGCGCTGCCAATCCAGCCTCTGGTTACGTTCTTGTTGATAATGGAAATAATACGGCCGAAACAATGAAGTTAGTCGGTGCTTATGACTTCAAAGCCAGCACCGCTACCCGAGTTGACTCCATTACCTTGACTCGTAAGGGATTTGTTGTTGATGGTGACATCGATAACTTATATCTTTACGCCGATGGCGTATTGGTTTCCGACTATGCCGTTAACACAGCTACTCGCAAATTCAAATTCAGCGATGCTGCTGGTTTGTTCACCGTTCCAGCTAATGGAACAGTCGATGTCCGAGTTTATCTCGATATCAATGATCAAGCTGGTGCAGCTCAAACTATTGGATTTGATATCTTAGCTGCTGGTGATGTGGTTAGTGACGCTTCAGCAATGAGTGGTTTCCCTGTACTCGGTTCAACCATGACGGTTGCCGATGTAACAATGGCTACCTTGAATGTTGAAGTTACGGCTGCAGCCCCCAGCGATTTGAGGATTGGATCGACCGATGTCACTTTAGCTGAGGTTCGATTAACCCCAAATAATAACGACATTTTGGTTCGTGATTTAACCTTCACATTGGTTGGAACATTATCCACTAGCGATCTGCGAAACTTTAAGTTCGTTGATTCTAATGATAATGTCTTAGCCACTCAGAGCGCGTTGACCGCAGGTAAAGAAATTGTCTTTACCGATTTGAACATTGCATTGGCAACGTCCAAGCTTTATGATATTCGCGGTGATATTGCCGGTGGTCCAGCCCGAACCTTTGACATTACGACTGAAGAGCAGAGTGACGTTCGAGCCGAAGATGTCCAGTATGGTGTTCGCGTGACTTCTATTTTGGCTAATAACCATGGTGGTCCTCATGCTATTGCAGCTGGAAACTTCGAAGTTATTAGAGCTGCCAACTCACCAGTCGGTGGAACGGCTTTAGGCAATACTAACGTTGTTTTAGCTCGATATGAATTCACTGCTCGTGGCGAAAGAGTTCGCATCAATGCGATGAATGTCGAATTGAATGCTGTTACTGGTATCGCTGCAGCGAGAGTATTCCGAAATGTTAAGGTTTTAGTTGATGGCGTCCAAAAGGGTAATACTGCAGCTACATTGACTACGACTGCAGCCAACCCCGGAATA
>CAZNED010000001.1:0-85102 GCA_964572275.1 uncultured Candidatus Saccharibacteria bacterium | reverse complement strand
GCAGCCAACCCCGGAATAATCGTTAATAACTTCACTTTCGGTAATACCTTCAATATCAGCTTAGGCCAGAAGGCCATTGTTGAAGTCGTTGCTGATCTTGATCATGCTAACTGGCTCAATGCTGAGCAAGTACAGGTTCAAGGTGTCGCTGCCGGAGATATCGATTATCGCTTGATGGATTCGTTGACCGATCAAACTATGCAGACTCCAAATGGCTTAGTGCTTTCACTAACAACCGCTGCGGTTGTAACGGAAGTTTCAACAGCTACTCCAATTGCTTCAGTTTTGTCTATGAACAAGACCTATGAAATTGGAAGATGGAGAATTGAAAGTGAAAACGAAGGCATTCGTATCTATGATGTTCGATTTGGTGGCACTAATTTGATTAGCACCAATGGTAACGTTACACAGGCTATCTTGAAGTTGTATGACGGTACAACCTTGAAGCAGACAGCTACTCGCACCATTTATGGTGATACGGGTGTTGTCTTCGGGAATACAGCTGTCTTGGGTGGTGTCTACGCAAATTATCCAGCAAGCAGTCGCTTGAATTGGGATCTTGCTGAGGATACAGCCTATACTTTAGCCTTAGAGGTAACCATTCAAGATTATGCCAGCGGTTTCGGTGCTGTTTCAGGTGATACGCTTGACGCTACCTTGGACAGAATCAATTACCGCACGTTGGATACCAACAACGATGTCCTTTCGGGCGTTCTTGGTTTGGCTTCCAGCACACATGAATTGAGACGCGGAAAGCTCTCGATTCAGAAGACGGATGTCTTGAAGACTGGCCAAGTCAAAGGTGCTGATCGCGAAGTGTTCAACTTCGTTGCCAGTGCTGAAGCTGGTGCTCGTCGCGTCACCTTGCGCGCTTTCTCTTTGTTAGTCAGTGGCGATAATGCCAAGATTAACGGAGTTGGCACACTTAATGTGTATGCAGGCAGCACAAGCAATCCAGTTGTGGCTCGATTGAGAAATACAGCACTTGTAGCAGCTACTGCTGAGGTTACGGGAATGGCTGCTGGAGTATTCACCTTCAATGCTGTTCACGGTTTGAGTGTTGGAGACGTATTCAAATACAGTACAGCTAATGATGGTGCTTTGAACGAGAATGCGGTTGTTGTGTCTCTTGGAGATGCTGTCGGAGCCAATCCTACGACCAAGGTAACAGCAACACAACTTGACGGAACTGCTTCTACTGCATTTGTTGCGAATGCCGCAGCTGTTGATTCTGGCCCAGGTGATGCAGTTTTCTTGGCTGAAGCTACCTTGTTCATTCCAGCTATTGTTGACATTCGAATTACCGAAGGTTCTTCAACAACGTTCATCGTTACTGGTGATACTAGCGGAACATTAACGACCTCTGATCAGGTGAATATCCGACTTGATTCCGCCAATGATATTTGGTGGTGGGATGAAGCAGTCGGCACAGATCCGATCAACACGGCTCGTGTTTCCGAGTTCCCAGTTCAATGGGCATTGCGATACTAAGAGACTTCTGATTTGATTGAATAGAATAAATCCCGCTTCCTCACAAGGAAGCGGGGTTTTGTTTATTATGAGAATAATTCTTATTGACAAAAAAATAGATTAAGCTATCATAATAGTGTCCTTCGATGAGTTGCCTTCGGGTTTCTCTTCGAGGGACATTTTTGTGAAATAAAATAATAAACCAATTGTATTAATGGATAGTGGCAATAGAACATTGTCTTTGAAAATAATAATTAATATTAATTGGTTTATGTCAAAAAAATATTTAATTCTTGCAACAATTGGTTTAATTTCATTAACTGCCGGTAGTGTTTTGGCTCATGATTGGAATGGGTTCGGAAACAGTGATCCGGAGCAAACAGCTAAACATCAGCAAGCTATGTTTGAGCGCGAAGCCAATATGTTTGGCATTAGCGTGGAATCGATTAAAGATTATTGGGCTGAGGGAAAAACGATGAAAGAAATCATGGAAGAGGTGGGTATCAGCCAAGAGGACCTTGAGGCCAAAATGGAACAAAATAGAATACAGGAAATGAAATCATTTGTTCAAATTTTGGTTGATCAAGGAGTAATTACTCAAGATCAAGCCGATAAACGACTCGATTCATTTCAGAATCAACCCGATCGTGTTCCTATGAATAGAAATATGGGAAGGGGGCGGATGGGTTTTGAACGATAATCAACAGATTATATAATACCGCATACCGGGCTCTTCTAAATGAAGGGCCCGATACTGCTCATAAATTATTTATGAAAATAAAAAAACCATCTCGAAAAGTAATCATTATAATAGTTTCGATTATCGCAGTTTTAGCTTATTTTGGATATCGTAATATTACTAAGGAAACGGAAGAAACTCGTTATGCTCTAGCGGCAGTCACGGAAGATACGCTTATAGTTTCTGTCTCTGGATCGGGGCAAATTTCTGCCCTAGATCAAGTTGATGTTAAATCATTGGTTAAAGGCGATATCATAGATACTTACGTTAAGAAAGGAGACGAAGTCGAAGCAGGGCAGTTGATCGCAAGGGTTAATGATGCGGAATATGAAAAAGCGTTAGAAGAAGCGGAAATAGCATGGGAATCGGCAGTGCTTGATTTGGAAGAATTGCTTGATCCGACCGATGAATTGACTTTGATAAAAGCGGAGAATGCCGCTTTGCAGGCTCGTAATTCCTTAGAAAAATTAAAAATTGACCAAGAAACAGAATATCAGGAGGCGATAGATGCTATTGCCGAGGCAGAAGATGACATTGAAAAGGCCAGAGAGGATGTTTTGCAGACGGTAACCGATATATTCTGGGATATTCCGGATGTCATTAATGATCTTGATAATATTCTTTATAGCTATGAGATAGCCCAGAGTGAGGCATCAATCTATAATTATCGAAATAATATTTCGGTATACGAGGATACTTTCGACAATAATGATCGGGATAAGATTGAATCTTTTGTCGATGCTGCCGAAAATGATTATCAGTCGGCTCGGATCAGTTATGATCCTAATTTTGAGAATTATAGTCAAACTACTCTCTATTCGGATGGAGAAACTATTGAGAATCTATTAAACGAAACAATTACGACAACCAAATTAGTCGCTCAGGCTATTAAGAGCGAGGTTAATCTATTGGCTTTTACAGTTGATTATCTTTCAAGTCGCGATAAGGAGATATATTCAGTAATGGCTAGCTATCAAGATAGTTTGAAATCATATAGCTCTAAAGTGAATAATCATCTTTCCAGTTTACTGTCTATTCAAAGATCGCTTCAAAGCAGTCGAGATAATAAAATTAATGCGGAACGTCAATTAGACGAAATAGAAAGATCTCATCCTCTTGATCTAGTGGCGGCAGAGATAAATTTAGAAGAAAAGGAAAAAAGTTTAGAGGATTTAAAATCAGAACCGGATGAATTAGATATTAGGATCAAAAAGAATACCATCAGGCAGAAAGAAGATGCTCTTGAAACAGCCCAGCAAAGTTTGGATGATTGTTATATTCTTGCCCCATTCAATGGTGTTATTGCCGATCTAGGAGCGGAAAAAGATGATTCAATCTCAGCCGGCACGATAGTAGCTAGTATTATAGCTCAGAAACAAATAGCAGTTATCTCTTTTAATGAAATAGATGTTGCGAACATAAAAGTCGGGCAAAGGGCAACTTTGACTTTCGATGCGGTATCTGATCTTACTGTTTCAGGGCAGGTAATGGAAGTTGATGTTTTAGGTCAAGTTACACAGGGAGTAGTGGCTTATGAAGTTAAGATTTTGTTAGATACGGAAACAGGGCAAATTAAATCCGGGATGAGTGTGACGGCTGATATTATTACAGATATTCACCAAAATGTCTTAACCCTGCCAAATGGAGCAATAAAATCCCAAGCAGGTAATTATTATGTTGAGTTGATTGAGGCTTCAGAGGAAGAAAAAGAAAAATTAATGGCTAGCGCTAACGGAACGACTCTATCGATTTCTCCCAAATCTCAGTTTATTGAAATAGGCAGCGCGAATGATTTATACACAGAAATAGTTTCCGGTTTATCCGAAGGAGATATTGTTATAGCTTCAACGCTTGGGTCTACTGCCACTTCAACTACTCAAACACAAAATGGTCAGATTCAATTCCCCGGTTTAAGCGGGCAAGGTGGCGAGATGAGAGAATTCCGTTGATTTTTCTATGATTGAAATTAAAAATATTACTAAAATTTATAAATCGGGAGAATCTGAAACAAAAGCTCTGCAGAATGTTTCGTTTACAATCAATAACGGAGAATTTGTAACGATTATCGGTCCGTCTGGGTCAGGTAAATCGACATTAATGCACATTCTCGGATGCCTCGATACTCCCACCAGCGGTCAATATATTTTCAACGGGCAAGATGTTTCTTGTCTTACCGACGACGAATTGGCAGAGATTCGCAAAAATGAGATAGGTTTCGTCTTTCAATCGTTCAATCTGCTTCCGAGAACAACTGTTTTGCGAAATGTAGTTCTGCCATTAGCTTACGCCAATGTTCCTAAAGAAAAGAGAGATGAGGTGGCTCGTCAATCTTTAATCGGAGCTGGATTACCCGAAGATCGTTTTGATCATCTTTCCAATCAACTTTCTGGTGGTGAAATGCAGAGAGTGGCGATCGCCAGGGCCTTGGTTAATAATCCATCTTTAATTTTAGCCGACGAGCCAACGGGTAATTTAGACAGTCAAACGGGAGAGATAATTTTAGAGACATTCCATCGTTTGAACCGTCAGGGGAAAACAATTGTTCTGATTACTCATGAAAGATATATTGCCGATCAATCGCCCAGAGTTATCTCTATTAAGGATGGGCAGATAATTGAAGATATGGTTGGCCATAAATCCGAAGAAGTAAAAGAAATAAAAGAATAAAATGCTTATCAGTGATTTATTCCAAGAAGTAATTTCCGCTGTTTTTTCTAATAAGGTCAGATCGGGATTGACAATACTGGGTATTGTTATAGGCATTGGTTCAGTTATTGCCATGATATCGGTCGGACAAGGAGCGGCTGGACAAATTACTTCCAGTGTTGAATCTATGGGGTCAAATTTGATTACTGTTACACCTGGTGCAGAAAAAAGCTTCAATATGGTAGCGTCTGGGAGAGGGTCGGCTCAAACATTAACGTTAGACGATGCTTATGCTATCGCCGATGAAATTGCGAATGTGGTAGCAGTAGCTCCGGAATTATCTCAACGCTATCAAATCATATACATGGGCAATAATACAAATACTCAAGTAGTTGGCACAAATGCTGATTATTTGAGCGTCAAGAATGTTGATTTAGCGCAAGGTTCATTTATTTCCGATCAAAATGTTAATAGTATGTCCAAGGTGGCGGTCATCGGTCCGACAGTTCGGGATGATCTTTTCGGCGAAGGAGTAGATCCCATCGGGCAAACGATCAGGATTAAAGGCATAAATTTCAAGATTATAGGATTAACTCAGGCCAAGGGTGGAACCGGTTTCGGGACGCAAGATACGATGGTCTTTGTTCCGATCACTACGGCTCAAAGATTTTTAGTTGGGGCCAGTTATCTTTCATCAATTAATATTCAGGCGGTTGATGCTAAATCAATCACCGAAGTGCAATCACGGATAGGAGATATTTTATTACAGCGTCATAATATTGCCGACTCATCTTTAGCAGATTTTAGTATTTTGAGCCAAGAAGATATTTTAGGTGCAGCTACTTCTATGACAGACACAATGACCATTTTACTGGCTGCTATCGCCGGCATTTCTTTGATCGTTGGGGGAATTGGTATTATGAATATGATGATGACAACTGTTACCGAAAGGACAAGAGAGATCGGATTAAGAAAAGCTATCGGAGCCAAAAGATCTGATATTAATCTGCAATTCTTAGCCGAAGCGGTAGTTCTAACATTTATAGGAGGAGGGTTAGGGGTTTGTCTTGGAGCTGGTTTGGGATGGATAATCACTATTTTTGCAGGGTTAACAACGAAAATATCTTTATCGTCTGTTATCCTGGCTTTCGGTGTATCAGCTATTATTGGAATTGGATTCGGTTATTGGCCTGCTCAAAAAGCATCAAAATTAAATCCGATTCAGGCATTACGTTATGAATAAATTAATTAATAATAAAATTATGATAAATAAAAAAGTAGCAATTCTATCTGTTATTGCGTTAATCGCAATCGGCGGATCTTTTTACGGCGGGATGAAATATGGTGAAGCAAGTAAGGTTGCACCGAGTGAGCTTGGCGAAACCGAACGATTTCTTAATAGAGAAAATGGATTCCAGGATATGCAGCAAGGAGGCAATAGAGAAAATATGTTTAGCGGAGAAGTGATCAGTAAGGATTCAAATAGCATAGTCATAAAACTTTCAGATGGAAGCTCTAGAATTGTCTTTTTCTCTAATAATACTCAGGTATCTAAGACGGAAATTGGATCGATTAATGATATTGAGATAGGTTTTCAAATAGCTGTTAATGGTCAGAAGAATGATGATGGTAGCTATATGGCCACTACGATTCAAACTTCTCCTTTGATTCCAAAAATCGACGGAGATTTTGACTCAAAATAATAATATTAATATTTCTACATTAGATTAGTCTAGAGTTTATAAAGAAGGAATTTTTATCTCTTATTGTCAAGGGGGGCTTTTTCGGTTAGAATGTTTATATTATGTTTAATTGGTCTAAAAATAAAAAGAAGATCATCTTTTTTGTTTCCATTGCATTGATTTTAATATTATTTCTAATTTCTAAACTCAATGCCGGAAAGAATAATAATTTTGTTTTATATCAAGCCGATTATCAACAGTTATCTCATCATTTATTCGAGACTGGAACAGTTAAACAAGGAGAAGAAATATCTTTGAGCTTTAGCCAGGGTGGGAAATTAGAAAAGCTACTGGTTTCGGAAGGAGACTATGTATCGGCTAACCAATCATTAGCCGAATTAGAGAAAGAAGTTTTTGTTTTAGATGTTGAGAAATCCCGCGGGAATTTAATAATAGCCCAGGCAGATTATCAGAAATTATTAATAGGCTTGTCGGAAGAGGAAATCAATTATTATAAAAGTTTATTAGACAGCGCTATGGTTGCTTTAATAAATGCGGAAGAATCATTGAACGAGGCGAAAGAAGGCGGAGAAGAGGTAATCAGACAAGTCAATGCCGAGAAAAATAAAATTTATGATGCAGCATTGAGTTTAATAATTCAAGCTATCGATGATGGTTTGAATAGTTTATCTTTAATTACGAATCTTCAGAGTCAGTATTTTATGGATGGTAGTCAAAATGGATTTGCCCTGGCTATGGCCAAAGAAAAATCAGTTTTTTCTCTAGTTGGACTTGAAGGAGCTGGATATTGGAATAATGAATCTATTAACCGTGGAATTGATGGAGCCCGTGGGCTTATGATTCAAGCCCAGGCGACTGGAGAATACGGAGACATTGATATGGCTTTAGAGGCAACGATAATCGCCTTAAAGGATATTAAGTCAGCGTTAGAAACTATTAATATTTACGTTTTGTCAGAAACAGATGCGACTGTTCTTAGCGCCGAAAGGACGAGTATCAATACGATTTTGGCTAGCTTGAATTCTCAAAGTCAAATAATTAATAATTATTTAGTTAGCGCTGATAATAATTTAGCGGTGGCGCAAAGAGCAATGCAGGTAGCCGAGCGTCAAGTAGATTCGACTAATAGTGCCTATCAGTCAGCTTTGGCTCAATGGAACATGAAGATCAGTTCGCCCCGAGATGAGGATAAAATATTTTATTCAGCCAGGGTTAAGCAAGCCGAAGCGGAATTATCTCTTGCGGAGAAAAAATTAAGAGAAGCTGTTTTGAAAGCCCCGTTTTCTGGTCGAATAATCGGCATATCCAATCGTCCGGGAGAGATGGTGCAAGCAGGACAAAATGTATTGAAATTCAGACCGGAGGCCGTCTTCCAAATAGAAGTTGACATCTACGAAGGAGATATAGGGCAAATAAAAGTAGGGCAAGCAGTATTAATAGAGTTAGTCGCTTTTCCTGGTGAAATTTTAACCGGAGAAGTAGTTTTTGCTGATCCATCTAGCCGGGTCATAAATAATGTTATATACTATCCGATTTTAATTGAATTAACCGAAGCGATAGACGGATTGAGGGCGGGATTAACGGCAGATGTAACGATCATTATTGAAGAAAAGGAAAATGTTCTAACAATTCCTGAAAGCGCTCTCAACATTAAAGAAAATCGCAGTTTTGTTAGAATATTAAATAAAAAAGGATTAATTGAAGAAAGAGAAGTTGAAGTAGGCATGAAAGGGGAAGGATTTAAGGTGGAAATTATCTCCGGTTTGAGAGCAGGAGATCAAGTTATTGTGCGCTAATGTTGATCCAACTGGAAAAAGTTTGGAAAACTTACCGAATGGGCTTAGTTGATATAACGGTTCTGAAAGGAATTGATCTTAATATAGAAGCAGGAAGTTTTATAACTATCTTGGGTCCGAGCGGTTCGGGAAAATCAACTTTGCTCCATATTGCTAGTTGTTTGGATACCCCAACTCAAGGACGAGTATTGCTTGAAGGAAAGGATGTTTCGTCCTTCAGCGAAGATCAATTGGCCAATATTAGAGGAAATAAAATAGGTTTTGTCTTTCAACAATTCAATCTATTGCCTAATCTTAACGCGCTTGATAATACCTCTCTCCCTTTAATTTTTAAAGGAGTTTCAGAAACCGAAGGAAAGTTCAGAGCGAAAGCGTTATTAGATGCCTTGGAATTGGGCGGGCGATTAACCCACCGTCCGGCAGAGATGTCTGGAGGCGAACAACAAAGAGTGGCTTTAGCCAGAGCTCTAATCAATGACCCTGATATTATTGTAGCTGACGAGCCAACGGGTAATATTGACAGTCGCACCGGCGAAAAAATAATGAATATTTTTGTTGATTTTCATCGTCGAGGTAAAACGATAATCATCGTGACTCATGATTTGAGAGTTGCTAATTATGGGCAAGAGATAATTGAGATAAAAGATGGAGAGATAATAGACAGGCGTCCAGTAAATTGATTTATATTTAATGAAGACAGTTTATTTTAAAATCGCTTTAAGAAATCTGAGAGGCCGGCCATTAAGAAGCTGGTTAACCATTCTGGGAATTGTCGTGGGCGTATTTTTAGTAGTTTCATTGCTTTCTTTAAGCGAAGGGTTGAAAGAGTCGGTTATGAAACAACTGCGAATGATGGGCGGAGATATTGTTATGATTATGCCTGGAGAGATGACTGACATGATGACGACTTTTGCGGGAGGGATGGATTTGAGCAGAGAAGATATTGATGCTATCAAGCGAGCAGAGGGAGTAGAAATGGTTATCCCCACAGCTTGGGCTTCGGAAGTAGTTCGCTATGAAGATATCAGTAAAATGCTTCTTATTTACGGTTCTCCTTGGGAAACAGCTTCCCAGGTTTATAAAGAGAATATGGGGTGGGAAACGGCGGAGGGATTTTGGCCAAAGGCAAATCAACGACAGGCCGTGGCGGGTAATTTCGTACCTAAAGATTTATTACCCGGATTAAAATCGGGAGATCGGATTCAAATAAAAGGGAAGAGCTTTGAAGTGACAGGCATATTACGCTCTTTGGGCAACAAGCAAGATGATTCAATGATTGGGTTGGATTGGTCCGATTTTCAATCACTGTTCGGAAGGCAAGATGGATCACAGATGGTTATCGCGAAGATTTATCAGGATTTTTCAATAGAAAAGGCAGAAGAGAATATTCGTTTGGAGCTTGAAAAAACAAGAAAACGCAATCGTATAGATGACGCTCCGGCATTTTCCATAATTACAAGCGAAAAAGCTATGGACATGGTCGGGGGAATTATGAGCATAATCCAATTGGCCGTATTCTTCTTTGCTAGCATTGCAGTTCTTGTGGGAGGAATAGGAATTATGAATACCATGTACACTTCGGTTTACGAAAGAACCAAAGAGATAGGTGTGCTTAAGGCTATCGGAGCTAAACGGAATGATATCATCTCGATTTTTATGGCGGAAGCAGGTATTATTGGATTGTTGGGAGGAATTGCTGGTGTAGTATTGGGAGTTGGTTTAGCTTGGGGTATAAAATATATTATTCCTGAGAGCCAGTCCGTATTCCATATTCGAGCAATTGTTGCTGTTTTCTTAACTATTTTTGGGCTTTTATTCTCGTCAATAGTAGGAGGGTTGTCTGGTTATCTTCCAGCTCGGCGAGCGGCAAACTTAAAACCAGTCGAAGCATTACGTTATGAATAAGTTTTGGCTTAATGAAAAAATAATAGTTTTCTTGGCAATTATTTTACTATTAATTTTTCTAGGATTAATATTTATTTTCAGTTTCTGGGTGAAAGAAGCAACACCTAAGCCAGAATTGAGCCAGATAAGAAGTTGTCTTTCTCAGGAAGAAGAGGTTGATAGAGAAGAGTTGATGGAAAAATTAATCTATTTAGAAGGATTGCTGGCTAAGCTAGACGGAACAGACATAACTGAATGTGCCTTAGATTCTTCAAGTGAAACAGATGCGACTTGTGCTTCAGATCTTTCAGATGAGTTAGATGCAAATGGATGCATTCCGACCCATTACAGCGTTTATGTCGAAATGGGCAGGACTTATTATCAATTAGAAGAATATCAAAAATCGAAAGAATTTTTATTGAATGCTCTATCTGAACACGAAGATGACTTTGTTTATAGCTTATTGGCGGATAATGAATGGTTAGCCGGTCACTACAGCCAATCCAAAAAATATATGCTCAAAGCTATTGATTATCGGCCCGAAGAATATGATCATTGGGATAGACTAATTAGATTAGAAAGAGATTATTTAAAGGCTGATTTTAATAAATTGAATAGCATCTATGCTTCAGCGGCAGAAGCTGTTCAAACCGAAAGAGCTTATAGTAGTTATGCTTATTTTCTAGAAGACTTAGAAAAATATGACCAAGCCGCCCAAGTTTGGAGTGATTTCTTAATAGTTAATCCAAGTCAAGAGGAATATTATCGTCCTCGTGTCGAATGGCTTGAAAGTAAAATTTAAATTATTTTATGTTATTAGTTTTTCTTGCTGGTTTCGTGGGGGGAGCCATTCGTGGCATAACTGGCTTCATTAAACATTATTTTTCTTATAAAGATGTTCCTTTCAGATGGAAATATTTTATAGGCATATTATCATTGTCTGGGTTGATTGGATTTTTTGTAGTAGCTGCTATCAAGAGCATGGGATTCACTTATCATGAGAGTTTTGGTTGGGCCTTAGCAATTATTGTCGGTTATGCCGGTGGTGATTTTATTGAGAATATTTATAAAATTATTATTCAGAGATCATCTTTAACTTCAGAAAATAATAAATGATTATTTGATTCTTGTTTCAAGCAGACAGATTATATATTAATGAAAAATTTTAAAGAAGCGTTAACTTTTGATGATGTCTTATTAGTTCCGCATTACTCTGATGTGCGTTCGCGGAAGGACGTTTCTTTGATAACTAAATTATCTCCGAGGCGGGGATTTATATTAGATATCCCTATGTTATCGGCCAATATGGACACAGTCACTGATTGGCCCATGGCTATGGCTATGGCAGAGATGGGAGGATTGGGGGTTATTCATCGCTTTATGAAAATCGAGAGACAGGTTGAGGCGATTGCTCGATTAAAAGAAAAAGGTTTGAAAGTTGGGGCGTCTTTTGGAGTCAAGGAAGGTGAGTGGGAGAGGGTTGAGAAATCTATAAAAGCAGGAGTTGATTTGATGGTTTTAGATATTGCGCATGGGCATTCAATCAGAGCGATAGAAATGATAAAAGAATTTCGATCTCGCTTTCCGAATTCCTTCTTGATAGCTGGCAATGTAGCGACGGCTGATGGTGTTATTGATTTGGCCAGAGCAGGAGCTGATGCTATTAAAGTTGGAATTGGCGGAGGATCTGTTTGTATTACCCGCATGGTTACAGGTTTTGGAGTTCCTCAAATAACAGCTATTTTAGGATGTGCTCAAGCAGCTAAGAAGATGAAAGTCGGCTTAATAGCTGATGGAGGGATTCGTTGTTCTGGAGATATTGTTAAGGCCTTAGCAGCAGGAGCGAATGCGGTAATGATCGGCAATATATTGGCCGGGACCGATCAAACTCCGGGCGATAAAATAATTGATCAAAATGTTTGCTACAAACAATATCGCGGCATGGCTTCTTTAGAGGCTAATCTTTCTCGGTCGGATAAAAATGTTAAAAGCGAACAATTAATTATTGAAGGAGTGAGCGGATTAGTGCCATGCCGTGGAGATGTGCAAAATATTGTTAGAGAGTTGGAAGGTGGCCTAAGATCTGGGTTAAGCTATGCAGGGGCCCATAACTTAGAAGAATTAAGGCGTAGAGCGCATTTTATTAAAATCACTTCAGCCGGGAGGGTAGAGAATTTGCCGCATGATATTCGCTGGGACAATAATTTTCAATCTTCATAATGCAAGTTGGGGCTCATGTATCTGTTGCCGGAGGATTAATCAACGGCCTGATCAGAGCCGAAGAGTTGGATATTAAAACTATCCAAATTTTTGGTTCTTCTCCGCGACAATGGCAGATCAGGCAGCCTTCGTCAGAAGATTTATCTGCTTATAAAAGCCAACAAGAGAAAAGATTAGTTCAGCCGGTTTTCTTGCATGCTCCTTATTTAATTAATCTTGCTACAGAGAATGATGATCTTAGGAATAAGTCGATAGAATCATTATCCGGCCACTTGGGTATTGCTGAGGCAATTCAAGCATTCGGGTTGGTTTTCCATATTGGTTCATCTGACGGATTAAAAGAGAAAGCGCTCGAGAGAGTTGCTCGAGGAGTATTGAGCGTATTAGAAAGAATATCGGGAAGAACGTATTTAATCATTGAGAATTCAGCCATGGGAGGACATAAGCTAGGCATTAGTCCGGCAGAAATAGGTTATTTGATGCAAATGATTGATCATCCTAGAATTGGTTTTTGCTTAGATACGGCTCATGCTTTCGAGTCAGGACTATTTCATTTTTCTTCTGATCGGATTGAGCGGTATATATCCGACTGGAGTGATAAAATTGATTGGGAATATTTAAAATTACTGCATGCTAACGATTCGGCGACAGAATTCAATTCCGGTCGCGATTGGCATGCTAATATTGGAGAAGGTTTTATTGGAATAGACGGGTTCCGCTCTTTAGCGAAATATGATGTGTTTAATTCAAAACCGTGGATCTTGGAAATTTCAGGGCGTGATAATAATGGTCCTGATCGCGAAAATGTTGAGCGATTAAAAAGTTGCTTTCAATAGTTTTAAAACATTGCTTGACAAAAAAACACGCTCAGCTATAATGACAATGTCCTTCGTTGATTTATCTTCGGATATTTCTTCGGAGGACATTTTGTTATAAAAAAGATCTTGGAACAAGGCACGCTCTCATCCTATATATACACAGGAATAATTTATATTGATTTTACTTCGCCATTTGCTAAAGTTGGAGATAGTGTGATTTTTTAGAATTTAAGTAATTCATAATATTTATTATTAATCAGATGAATAATCACGAAAAATCATCTTTTAATGTCATTGAAATAAGAAAAGATTTCCCGATACTTAATCAACAAGTTCACGGGTGTCCTCTTATCTATTTTGATAATGCGGCTACGACTCAGAAGCCAAAAGCTGTTATAGATATCGTTAATAAATTACACACTGAATGTAATAGTAACGTTCATCGAGGGGTGCATGGTTTGAGCGTCCAGATGACCGAAATGTATGAAATAGCCAGAACAAAGATTAAGAATTATCTAAATGCTCAGTCCGAAAAAGAAATAATATTTACGGCTGGGGCAACGGCTGCTATTAATTTAGCGGCCTTTTCTTTTGGCGAAGCATATATTAAAGAAGGAGATGAAATTATCGTCTCCGAGATGGAGCATCACAGCAATCTGATTCCTTGGCAGATAATATGTCAGCGGAAAAGGGCTCATCTTAAAATGATACCATTTGATGATAATGGAGAATTATTATTGGATGAATACGAGAGATTGATCACGGATAAAACCAAACTGGTTGCAGTAGTTCACGTCTCAAATTCTTTAGGAACGATCAATCCCATCAAAAAGATTGTCACTGTAGCTCATGCCAAGGGCATCCCTGTTTTAGTTGATGGTGCTCAAGCTATCGCTCATCAAAAAGTCGACGTTCAGGATCTAGATTGTGATTTTTATGCTTTTTCCGGTCATAAAATATATGGACCGACAGGAACGGGAATTCTGTATGGGAAAGAACGATGGTTGGCAGAAATGCCTCCTTATCAAAGCGGGGGAGATATGATCGATCATGTTACTTTTGAAAAAACAACATATAATGAATTACCTTTTAAATTTGAAGCCGGTACTCCCAATTATATTGGCTTTATCGGTTTAGGCGCGGCTATAGATTATTTAACGAGCCTGGGTCTTGATGCCGTAGAGAGTTATGAACGCACTTTGCTGGATTATGCTACGGACAAACTAAATGCAGTTAAAGGCTTGAAAATATATGGAAATGCTAAAGATAAGATATGCAATCTATCTTTTTCAATGGATAATATTCCATCTTATGATGCCGGGATATTATTAGATAATGCAGGAATTGCCGTGAGAGTAGGACATCATTGCACCCAGCCTATTTGGACTCATTATGGAATTGAGGGAACGATTCGGGCATCTCTAGCGCCATATAATACGATGGATGAGATTGATATTTTGGGAGAACAATTGCAAAAAATACAAGGAATGTTTTAAAATGACTATCTCCGACATCCAAGACGAAATTATCAAAGAATATCAGGATATTAGCGGGGCAGGCAAATACGATTACCTTATAAAACTTGGAAGAGAATATTCACCAATTGACGGGCGATACAAAACAGAAGATAATTTGGTGAGAGGTTGCCAGGTTCAAACCTGGTTTTGTTCTAATTTTGAAAATGGTAAAATCTTTTACCATATTGATAGTAGCTCAATTATGGTAAGAGGCATTATTGCTTTATTAATTAGAGTCTTGTCAGATCAAAAACCAGAAGATGTGGCTAATGCCGATCTTTATTTCATTAAAAAGTTGAATCTAGAAGATGATTTTTCACCAGTCCGAGCTAATAGTCTTTGGAAATTAACCAACAGAATGAGATTAGAGGCGACGCAGTGTATTAATAACTAGAAATGTTAATAAAATTAATTAATATTCTATGAAACAATGTTTAATCTATAATGATTCTTTGAGATTTTCTCGGGCTGTTTATGGAACATTAGTCTTATTGGCTTTTTTCATACAAAATCAATGGCTTGTTTTGGCAGTCAGCATCCTATTGGGGTTGACCATTTTCTCCATGAAATTGAATTTTCTCTATCAATTACATATTTTAGTCTCCGAGAAGATATTGAAACGAAAGGTAAAATCTATCCAGAAAGATTCAGGAGAGATTAATTTTGTTTCGGGGATAACGGCATTACTTCTTTTTATCGGTTTCCTCCTTCTCTATTTGGGTAAATCTCCTGATTTAGTGTGGATTTATATTTTAATAGTGGCTTTTTTGATATTCCTGGCTTGTTTCGTCGGATTTTGCATAGCAACATTAATGTATATTTTCTTTAAAAAGATTTTTAGAAAGCAAAGATGAGCAATATTGAGCAATCATCCGGACAAAAGGAAGTGCCATTGGGGAGATACGGGTATCTTAACCAAAATTGTTGGTTGGTTAAAGCACTGAATTATCCTCCTTATGAGCGATGTCGCTATTGTGAATTGCATTTTTGCAATTGTCTGTTTTTGCATTATCAGATAATCAGCGTCGCCTTGATTGCTTTCTTTTTATTGCTTTCCCTCTGGTTTGAAGGAGAAATTTCAATATTCGGCACAATTTTTGTTTTCACAACGATTATTATCTATGGTTATTATTTCAATAAAAGTACCGAGAGAATAATCGAAGCGAATTTCGCGCAGATGAAAAGTGAAAGAGCTTTAAAAGTGTTAAATCGAAATCTTGAGCAAAGAGTGAAACATCGTACAGAAGCGCTCAAGCAAGCCTACAAAGAATTACAAGTTTTAGATAAGGCAAAAACAGAATTTATTTCAATCGCTTCTCATCAATTACGAACACCGATAGGAGTCATTAGGGGATATCTATCAATGATGATTCAGGGCGATTTTGGTTTATTGCCTCCGACGATTAAAGATGCGACAAATACGGCCTATCAGGCATCTCTAAGATTATTAAAACTCTCAAATGATTTATTGAATGTTTCAAAACTTGAATCTGGAGAAATGCCATTAACTTATAAGAAGGTTTCTATCAGCAGGCTCATTCATAAAATTGCCAAGGAAATGAAGATAGCATTAGAAGAGAAGAATTTATTTCTTAGAGTTGAAATTCGTGGAAAATTACCACTAATAGAAATCGATCCGGATAAAATTAAGCAAGCATTGTCTAATATTATCGACAATGCCATTAAATATACCGAACAGGGTGGAATAAATGTCTGCATAGAACCCTTGCAAGAAAAATATATTTTAATCACAATCAAAGATACTGGCATGGGGCTGGATCAAGCAGACATTGATGGTTTATTCAGTAGTTTTTTCAGAGGTAGGGCCGGCAATAGTCTTTATTCGGCGGGAAGCGGATTAGGGCTTTATATTGCTCACAAGTTTATCAGCCAACATAATGGTCGCCTTTGGGCCGAAAGCTCTGGCCGGGGGAAGGGTTCATCTTTCTTCGTAGAATTACCTTGTCGGAAATCAGGAATATCAGAGAAGAAGACAACGATATAAATATGAGTTGACAGACAGATACACTTTGGTATCATGAAGATGCTCCTCGTGGATTTCATCTTTTGGTGTTTTTCACGGGGAGCTTTTTAATATAACTTGATTAAAACTTTAGAAATATTAAACTGAAGTCATTGTTAATTCAATATGAAAGCAATTATACAAAGAGTTGAAAAAGCAGAGGTAGTAATAAGAGATGATGTTGTAGGTAAAATTGGTGTCGGATTATTGGTATTCTTAGGGATTGAACCGGAGGACAGCGAAGAAAACGCCGTTCGATTGATTGAGCGAATAATACATTTACGTATTTTTTCTGATCAATATAAAGAAAGTAATATAAGCGTTATGGACCAGAAAGGGGAAATATTAGTTGTTTCTCAATTCACTCTCTGTGCCAATATGGATAAAGGGCATCGCCCAAGCTATATTGGAGCTGCTTCTCCGGATCAGGCTGAAAAGTTGTATAAATTCTTTTGTTTAAAGTTAAGAAGTTTGAGCGGGTTGAATATACAAGAAGGGAGATTTGGAGCGATGATGAGAGTAGCTTTAGTTAATAACGGTCCAGCTACTTTTATTTTAAACGAATCTTAATTTTTTTGGATAATATATCTCAATAAAGGATGAAGACCAGTGTTTTTGTTGTACTAATCCTATTGACAAATTATGCAGATATTGTAATATAAATCTTGAGGTGATGATCATGACGTGGAAGTATCCGGTGGGGACAGTTCTGGTCCAAAAGGACGAAGCTGACGGCATCTGCGTCCAGAAGTTCAAGGCGCGAGTCGTCGGATATGCTCCGAGCGGAGATTATCGTCTCGAGGTGTTCGAGGAGACGATCATCCCCAAGGAGAAGCTCGAGGATGACGAAAATCCTCTGCGACCCCAGTAGGAACTGGGTGCACCGTGTTTCCCCCATCTGGTCGGGTGTTCCTGGCTAGGTGGGGGAAGATTCTTTTAAGATGAATTAAGATACTTGACAAAAAAACATAGTCAGTTATACTAACAGTGTCCTCTGTGGATTTTATCTTCGGATACTTTCCTTGGAGGACATTTTGTTAGACGCCGTTTCTGCTTTGGGCTATAATGCGCATATGTGGTCTTATTTATTATTAGGAGTCATCCAAGGCATTACAGAGTGGCTTCCTATATCTAGCCAGGGAATAGTGGCGCTTACAAGTCGATTTATGGAGTTGGGAGTGAATGAGATAGATATTGCCCTTTTTCTGCATTTAGGAACAATGATAGCGGTACTGGTCTATTTTCGTAAAGATTGGATTTCATTATTAAAATTAGAAAATCCCAGATTATTAAAATTCTTGATTATAGCAACAATCATTTCATTGATTATTGGATTCCCAATTTATCGATTTGTCAGGAACATGGTTATCGGACCTTTATTGTTGTTTATAACAGGAATTGGTCTAATGATAACTGCGTGGATGCATAAGATGCACCGGAATAAAGGATGGAGGTTAGATAAAATGCCTTATTTAGTCGGTTTTTTACAAGGATTATCAGCTATTCCCGGATTTTCAAGATCAGGGTCAACTATATTTGGATTGTCTTTCGCGAATCTTAATTCAACTGAAATATTGAAAATTTCTTATCTGATGTCTCTTCCTGTTGTTTTAACCTCAAGTCTCTATTTGATTTGGCAAGAACCAGTTTTAATTTGGACAAGTTGGCCGGCTCTAATCACGAGTTTTATCGTAGGTCTTATTTCTTTACGTCTATTATTAAAAATAAGTCAACGGATTAGTTTTGCTTTTTGGGCTTTTCTATTTTCAATTCTTTGTTTTCTAGGTGCTTTTATTAATTATTTGGCATTATGAATAAAAATATGATTGTTATTAAATCAAGTGGTGAAACCGAACCGTTTTCTTGGCAAAGAATCTATGATTCAGCTCGAAAGGCAGGAGCAACGAGAGAAATTGCCGTAGAAGTTGCTGACCAGATAAAATCGGAAACGAAAGAACAAGTTAATACGGCTCAAATTGGTCGCCGCGTTGAACAATTATTGAAAAAAAGCGATGCCGGATCGGCGATGCGCTTTAATCTGCCAGAAGCTATGAGACGTCTCGGTCCGACAGGTTTTCCTTTTGAAAATTATGTTGGCCGTATTTTTGAAAGCCAGGGATTTCAAGTGAAAGTGGGATGCCGCATGAAAGGCCATTGTGTCAGTCATGAGGTTGATTTCTTGGCTTGGAATAATGAGTTAGTCTATATCGGTGAATGTAAATACCACAATAGGCGAGGGATTAAAGTTGATTTACCTACAGCTCTGCTTTATGCTGCCAGATTTGATGATTTGGAACGAGGGAATTTTGTTCAAAATAAGATCAAGCAGGGAAGCCGAGTAAAATCAATTATGGTAACTAATACGGAATTCACTCAAGAGGCAATCAAGTATTTCAATTGCATCGGGAAAACCCTTTGGGGATGGAAATATCCTACTCATCGGGGGATTGAGCGCATGATTGATGAAGAAGGAATATATCCTATTACCATTCTGCCTTCTTTTCGTTCATCTCGTTTAGTAGATGTATTTTGCCAGAATAAATTAATGTTGGCTAAAGATGTTTTAGAAGCTGATTCGAAGAAACTTATGATCAGTAATCGTTTATTGACTGAAATGCAATCTGAAGCAAAGATTCTATTTGGGATTGGAGATAATTAATTTAATAAAAAATGAATCAACAACCTCAAGAAATTAGGCTTAAAATTAATGATGATCAATTAAAAGGATCTTATGCCAATGCCATGAAAGTCTCTTATAATCAAGAGGCTTTTGTCTTGGACTTTGCTCATATTACACCACCCCAAGGTATTGTTACGGCTCGAATTATCACTTCTCCGAAGCATCTTAAACAGATGATTATTGCTTTTCAAAATAGTTTGAAATTGTACGAGGAGAAATTCGGTAAAATAGATGATATTGCCGAAAAAAATCAAGAAATTGGTTTTCAAACAAGCAATTAAATGGAAAAGGAGCGAGCCAACGGCTCGCCCCTCCCGGAACCTTCTTATCGACGCGATGGCGGATTCCACTTGTGAGAAGGATGACCCTTCCGTACGGGTGGCTTAGCGGGCCCTCCCCCTCGCCGACTCGGAACCCATCCCGGAGTTTTGCTCGGAGGGAGATCGTCTCGCTCCGAGATCTTCGCCCCGCACTTTGAGCATGTCCATGGTCGCGTATCGGCACTACTCGCGATGTACCCACACTGAGGACATTTCCTGCACACCATTGATACCCTCCTTTGATGCTGTCGAAATGTCCTTATTATAAATCATAATTTATATTTGTCAATTATTATTTTAATATTTTAGAATATTATATGAATATGGTTAATCTATGTAGAGATTTAAATATAGAGCAGGCGAAGGTTGTAAGGTATGAAAATGGGCCATTATTGGTCATCGCCGGCCCTGGGACCGGCAAAACGACAGTTTTGACAAGACATCTGGCTTATTTGGTTAAAAATAAATTTTGCCAGCCTGAAGAAATTTTAGCCTTAACTTTTACCCAAAAAGCAGCACAAGAAATGATTGCCAGAACTGATGATCTTTTTCTTAATCAATATTTGGATTTGCCCATCCATACTTTCCATAGTTTCGCTCAACAAATAATTGAAAGGCATGGATTAGAAATCGGATTACCAAGTCCATGTCAAATTGCGACAGATCAGGATCTGCGTATCTTGTTGCGCCAAAACTGGTCTCGCTTTAAATTCGATTATTACCGTCCTCGGGGAAATAATAACGCATTGATCTCAGCTCTGATTGCTCATTTTGGACGATGTAAAGATGAAGCCATAGGCCCTGAAGACTATCTAAAAAGTTTTAAAAATAAGTCAAATGATAAAGAAGAGAATAGTAGAAGAAAAGAGTTGGCGAGTGCCTATAAGGCCTATCAAGAATTATTGTTAGAAAAAGGAGTGTTTGATTTTGGAGATTTGCTTTACTATATGCATGAATTATTGAAACAAAAATCACATTGGCGAGATTACTATCAAAATAAAATAAAGTATCTTTTAGTCGATGAATTTCAAGATACCAATAAGATTCAATATGAATTAATTCGATTACTTCTCGGAACAGATCGCAATATTACCGTTTGTGCAAGCATTGATCAGACAATTTACCAGTGGCGTGGGGCTTACTATGGAAATGTTGATCAATTTTTGAGTGATTATCCAGATACTAAAAAAATTGTCTTAAAAAATAATTATCGTTCGACTCAGAATTTAATTGATTTGAGTCAATCATTTATGAATCGGGGTGAAAAGATGAAGTCATCTAAAGAAATTGGTTTAAAAGCAGTACGAAAAGAGAGAGGGATTATAGAAGTTTGGCGATTTAATAATAAAGAATCTGAGTTTCGAGGAATTGCCGAGGAAATTGTTAATTTGATTCAGAAACGTAAAATCGATCCGAGTCAAATCGCCATTTTGACTCGTACGAACGATAATGTTTCTGCTTTCGTAGAATCATTGCGTCTTATGAAAATACCGGTCCAGGCAATGGCTTCTGGTGAGTTTTATCGACAGTCCATCATCTTGGATTTAATGGCATATCTAACCCTGCGCATTAATCGTTATGATGATGTAGCTTTTTATCGTTATCTTAATTTTCCTTGTTGGCAAATGGAAGAAACAGAAAAAGGATGGTTGATGAACCAAAGCCGGCGACGAGGTTATTCTCTAGCAGAGATTTTTAGTAGAGTTGATTTAAGAAATGGATTATCCGATAAAGGCATAATGTCTGCCAACCGGATGATGGAGTATTTGGATCAAAAGATGATTTCACCTATGCAAGATACTTTAGATTTTTTAGAGACTTCGGGATATTTAAAAACATGGCTTCGTTCTTCTCCCAATCAATCCGAAGCAGAATCGTTGAATTATTTTTTAGATAAGTTAAATGAATTTTCCCGAAATCATCCTGATCTCGGATTAAATTACTTTTTAGAGCAAATAGAATGGGAGAGAGATTCGGGAGGGTCAATAATAGAAGAGAATATTCCCGGAATGGTTCGTATTATGACAATTCATGGGGCTAAAGGATTAGAATTTGATTACGTTTTTTTAGTTAATCTAGTAGATCAAGTTTTTCCGTCTAAGAGACAACATAGCATTATTTCTTGGTTCGATGAAGATAAAGATAATGAACGTCATCTTGAAGAAGAGAGAAGATTATTTTTTGTAGCCATGACACGAGCACGCCAAGGGCTCTATTTTACTTGGGCTGAGGATCATGGAGGACAGCGCCTGCGCAAACCATCTCGCTTTCTTATAGAACTTGGGCTTGACAATAAAGCAGAAGTAAGGAGGATAAGTGCCAGGAAAATTAAAAACAAAATAAATCTTAAAGAATCTTATCCTTTGCCTGATTATTTTTCATATACTCAATTAGCGAGTTTCGAAAATTGTCCTTATCAGTACAAATTAGCTCATATCCTAAAGGTTTCAACTAAAGGAGGGCCAGAAAGAAGCTTCGGCACGACATTACATCAAACTTTAGCGATATTCGCAGAGAAATGGATGCGATCTAATGGAAAAATCAATTGGTCAGAGCTGAAGCAGATTTATAAAGAGTGTTGGCTCGATGATTGGTATTACGATGATAATCAACGTCGTCAATATAAGGAAGATGGTCATCAGGGATTGAGGAAATTCTATCAAAGGGTGAAAAAAGAAATGCCTCAAATTTATGAGACAGATGGCAATTTATGGCTGGAGAAGGAATTTCGGGGAAAATTAGCAGGCCATCCTTTCCGAGGAAAAATAGATAGGGTTGATATAACAGATGATGGATTGGAGTTAATTGATTATAAAACCGGACGAATGCCGAAGAAAATACTTCACGAACATAAAGAGCAATTATTTATCTATCAATTGGTAGCTGAGAGGATTTTAGGCATCAAGCCTGTACGCCTAACATTAGATTATGTCATTGAGGGTCAAAAGGTGTCTTTTAAGGGATTGGCAAAAGATTTATTGAAATCAGAAGAGAATTTGAGTCAGGTTATTACTCGGGTCAAAGAGAGCGAATTTAATGCTACACCTGGATTTAATTGCCGCTTTTGCGATTATCGGACAATCTGTTCTTTTCGAAAATAAGATTGGCTGAAGGATATATTCTATGCTATATTAATCTTAGTTTAATTAATTTTTAATAAAATCATGTCAAAAGAAAAAATTGATTTTAAATATACTGGAATTATAGGAGCGCGCAAACAGCTTTCATCATTGGGTGCTTTTTTCTTAATTGTTTTTGGCGTTCCTTTCGCCATTCTTTCTTTAGGCGCGAGTGGAATATTTCCGCAATGGCTATTTTGGTTCTTTTTAGTCGGAATGTTCTTAGGAGGAATTCTCTTATTGGGCGGAGCTTTTGCTGTAGATTCCAAGCATAACGATTAAATAATGACGATAATCAGATAAATGTTTCGAGCTAGTTTGGAAAAAACTTATCAGAAGATTAAAAATATTGAAATTCAAGGAGCCACAGCTGTAGCTGAGGCGACTTTGTTGGAATTAAAAAGATATGGATTAGCTGTACCCAGTAAAAACAAAGAAGATTGGCTGAAAAAAATAAATCAAGCGGCGCAGAAACTTCGTTCAGCGCGGCCAACAGAAGCTTTGGCGGACAATGCTGTCCGTCGCGTGTTGTGGGATGAAAATTTTAAAAATACCGATAATATAGCAGAATTACGCAATCAATTAGAAATAGCAATAGTAGATTTTCTTTATGCACTTAGTCGAGCGCGAGAAGAAATAGTGGCTTTTGGCCAAGAAGTGATCAAAGATAAAAAGAAAATATTTCTACACTGCCACTCTGCAACAGTAGTCGATATTTTAATCAGGGGTAAAGAATCAGGTTTGAGTTTTGAGGTATTCAATACTGAGACAAGGCCTCTTTTCCAGGGAAGAATAACATCAAGCCGACTTTTAAAGGCGGGCATTCCGGTAACAATGGTTACAGATTCAGCAGCAGGATTTTTCATTTCTTCAGCATCAGGTGAAGAATACGAAATGGATTTATTCCTTATTGGAGCCGATGCGATTTTATCGGACGGTTCGGTTGTTAATAAGATAGGGAGCTATGGCATGGCTCTGGCTGCGCAGGAAGCGAAAGTTCCTTTTTATTCGGCCGCTTCCTTGTTGAAGTATCATCCACATACCGAGATTGAGATAGAATATCGCAAACCATCGGAAGTATGGGATTATCCGCCTAAAGGATTGAAAATCATTAATTATGCTTTCGATCGGGTTCCAGCTCAGTTATTGACCGGCTATATTACGGAATTTGGAATTATCAAACCAAACGAATTGAGCGATAGAGCAAAAAATCACTTTCCTTGGCTGGTAAATTCTAAAATTGATTAATCATGAATTGTTCATATATTCATCTTGATAGAAAACCGAATCTCGAAAAGGAAGTTTTGGTTACTTATTTAGTTACTCCTCAAGATGGAGGGAGTTTAATTAAAGCGGCTGAAAACATTGCAGCTGAATCATCAGTTGGGACGTGGACTCCTGTTGGTGGATTGTCTTCCAAAATATTTGATGAGTTGGCGGCTTATGTTTATGAAATCAATGATGAAACAAGAATTGTTAAAATAGCTTATCCTTTAAACCTTTTTGAAATGGGCAATCTGCCGCAATTAGCATCAAGCGTTTTGGGAAATATCTTTTCAATGAAAGAGATAAAAGCATTGAGGGCGCTTGATATAGAATTTCCGACGGACTATATTAATAATTTTAATGGACCAACTCTGGGATTGTCAGGAGTGAGAGAAATGATGGGAATTCATGATCGTCCGATTGTCGGGTCTATTATGAAACCGAAAATAGGATTAAATCCCAAGCAAAATGCGGAGCTGGCATATCAGGTTTGGATGGGAGGGGTTGATTTGATAAAGGATGATGAAAATTTAACGGATTTATCCATTTCTCCTTTTGCTCAAAGAGTGGCCGAAATTATGGAAGTAAAACACAAAGTTGAAGAAGAGACCGGACAAACAAAATTATACGCCTTCAACATTACTGGCCCAATTGATCTTATGATCAAACGCGGAGAATTAGTTGCCGATCAAGGGGGTCGCTGTATTATGGTTGATATCACTCCAGTAGGTTGGGCAGGGGTACAAGAAATAACGGACAGATTCCCGCAGATGTCTATCCATGGACATCGAGCCGGGCACGCAATGTTTAGCCGGTCACCCGAACATGGTCAAACAATGCTTATTGTCGCTAAAATGGCCAGGTTGGCTGGCATAGATCAGTTGCATACTGGAACAGTGGTCGGTAAAATGGAAGGAGAGGCATCGGATGTTCTACCCATTAATAATTTTTTAAGATCGAAATGGGGTAATTTAAAACCAGTAATGCCTATTGCTTCAGGGGGACTCCATCCTGGTCTAATGCCAGACCTAATTAAAATTCTTGGCTCAGATCTGATTATTAATTTTGGAGGAGGAATACACGGTCATCCCGACGGGTCTCGGGCTGGAGCAGAAGCAGCGAGAGCGGCTATCGATGCCGCAGTTTCTGGTGAACCATTGACACAAGCTGCACAACGCTGTCCAGCTTTAGCTCGCGCATTGACTTATTGGTCTAATTAATACTTTTAAATAATGATTATTTTTAAATTAAGATCGGAATTCGTAGATGTCCAAACAGGCGACGAATTGGCTGTTTATTTGCATCGACGTGATGCCAATGACCATGATATTCGCGATAAAGATCGCCTCATCTTGGGTTGGAAAGGAGGTGCTCCGATAGTAGTTTCAGTCAATTTAACGAGTACGCTTATTAAACCTGGTCAAATTGGGCTATGTAATGATTTCAAAAAGAAGACCAAGATTAAAAATGCTGAATTAATTAAAATTCAATTGTTAGGAACACCAGAATCAGTAAAATATATTGCTAAAAGACTTCAGGGTGAAGAGTTAGATTATGAGGAAACTTTGTCAATCATACGAGATATAGTCAATTCGCGCTTAGACGATGCTGTTATAGCTTTCTATTTGTCAAAAGTATTTTTCAGTAGCATTTCCGATAAAGAATTGTACCATCTTACTAAGGCTATGGTTGAAACAGGTGATCAATTTGATTTTGGTGATCAGATGATCGTTGATAAACATTCGACTGGAGGATTGGCCGGGAACAGAATTACGCCCATCATAGTTGCGATTGTAAGCGCCCTAGGATTGACAATACCCAAGACATCTTCGCGGGCAGTTACTTCACCGGCCGGAACAGCTGATACCTTTGAAGTATTAGCTCCAGTTAGTTTTTCACCTTCAGAATTAAAGCAATTGTTAGCTAAGAATAACGCATTTTTAGTTTGGGGAGCGGATGGTATTGCTCCGGCAGATGATCGCATTATTGAGATCGCAAATGAATTACCAGTTGAACCATTCAGTAAATTGGTAACAAGTATCATGGCTAAGAAGGCAGCCATGCATGTCAAATATTTATTAGTCGATATTCCTATTAATCCAACAGCCAAAGTCAAGTCTTTGGAAGAAGCATACGAGATAGAAAAACTCTTCCTGACCCTTGGCAAATTGTTTGACATGAAGATTAAAGTTATCTTCTATGCCTCTTTTGGACCGATAGGTCGGGGAATTGGTCCGGCTTTGGAAGCTCGAGATGTGCTTAGGGTTCTACAACAAAAAGAGAATCGTCCTATGGACCTTCAGAAAAAAGCGGTTTACTATTGTGCAGAAATGCTAAAATTGACAGGAAAAGCAAAGGGGAGCGAGGCGCATCGCCAAGCATTAGAATGTTTATCCAGCGGGAAAGCGTGGAAAAAGATGCAAAGAATTATTGAAGCGCAGGGAGGTAATCCCAAGATTGATTCAGAGGCTATCAAGATCGGGGGAATCGTGCATGAAGTTAAGGCAGAAGAAACTGGTTCAGTCCGCATGATAGACAACAAGGCATTGGGCTGGGTTAATCGATCTCTTGGTAATCCGACAATTAAACAAGCCGGAACTTATCTGAATAAATTAGTGGGTGAGTCGGTAGAAAAAGGAGATGTCCTATTCACTATTTACGCCACTAGTCAATCTCGCTTGGATTTTGCTTTAAAAGCCTTAGGGAAAAATAAGATTTATCATATTTACAAAGGTAATGGACCTTTGTGATCAAAATCTCAAAAAAATCAAAGATGAGGTAATCGTTTGTCGCAAATGTTCTCTTAGCCAAACGAGAAAATGCCCGGTGATTGGGGAGGGTAATCATCGAGCGAAAATTATGTTTATTGGTGAAGCCCCCGGACGCCAAGAAGATGCGACAGGTCGTCCTTTTTGTGGAGCGGCAGGGAATATCCTAACTGAAATTTTAGAAGCAATCGGCTTAAAAAGGGCAGATGTTTATATCGCAAATATTCTCAAATGCCGTCCCCCTAATAATCGCAACCCTCTATCTCAGGAAATTACTGCCTGTGTTCCGTATTTAGATCGTCAAATTGAAATAATAAATCCAAGTATTATTTGCCCCATGGGTAATTTCGCAGCGAATTACTTAATTAGGAAATATCATTTAGAAGACCAAGCCATCCAAAATGGAAAAATTCCTGGCATTACGCTATTGAAAGCTCGTGTTTTTAAAATTAGTAATCTTGATGGATCTTCACTGAAAATAATTCCGCTCTATCATCCTGCGGTGGCTACTTATAATATCAATCTCAAGCCGACGTTAATTAAAGATTATCGGATTATAATACAATCTTTATCTGATTAATTTCCCTTGAAGTTCTTATAAATACTATCAGCCGCAATAGCTCCTTCTGCTGCCGCTGTTATGGCTTGCCAGAGCTTATTTGATCCAGAGGTAATATCTCCAGCCGCCCAAACGTTGAGTTGACTGGTTTTTCCAGATTGATCAATCTTAATAAATCCTTCCGAATCTAGCTCGAGATCAATTTTCTGGGCTAATAAAGATGAGGGCATGGACCCGATTTCTACGAAAAGTCCGCTAATTGATAATTCCTGAACCGATCCTTGAATATTTTGTAATCTTAGATTGGTTAAATTTTCTTGGCCAATCAATTCTTTGATTCCATATCCGCAAATAATATCTATATTTTTTTTAGATTGAACAGTTTTTTGCCAATCCGGATTACATTTCAAATTCTCTCCTCTGGCAATAAGGTAAACTTTTTTTGCTAAATCTGAAAGATAAATAGCCGTGGTGGTGGCAGCATCTCCAGAACCGCAGACGGCTACATTTTTATTTTTGAAAAAATGACCATCACAGAGAGCGCAGTAAGATATGCCTCGTCCAATATATTTTTCTTCATTTGGCAAATTTAACTTCCTCTTTTGAGTTCCTAGTGCTAAAAGTAATTTTTGACTCTTATATATCTTATTTTCTTTAGTTTGAATAACAAAATAATCATCATTTTTCTTTAAATCAACAACCTCGGCCGTAATAATTTCAGCTGACCATTTCTTCGCCTGAGCTAACATTTTTTCAGCCAATTCCGGACCAGCAATCTCGATTTGACCAGGGAAATTCTGAACTTTATGCGCCAGATTGAGGCCCCCTCCTAATTGCGTTGATATTAGCAAAGTCTTTAATCCGCTCCGACCAGCGTAAGTAGCAGCTGTTAATCCAGCTGGGCCTCCTCCGATAATAATTAATTGATATTCGGGCATATTCAAACTAAAAGGAATTCTCTTAGTGAATCTTTAAGCTGCTCAGCGTTCTGTAACCCATTAATCCTTTTCTTTTCTTCGCCTTTATGAAAGACGATTAAGGTGGGGATACTTAAAATATTGAATTTCTCAGCCAAAGATTCATTTTCTGTGATATCAATCTTGATAATTTTAATTTTATCTCCCAATTCTTCGGCAACGGTTTCCAGAATAGGTGTCATCATTTGGCATGGTTGGCACCAAGGAGCCCAAAAATCAACGAGAGCGGGCTTGGAATTATTTATTACTTCCTTCTCAAAATTTTCTTCATTAATAACGTTAACTTTGTTTTCTGACATAGTATTAATAATAATTTATTGGCTCAGTATAGCATTGATTATGAGTTGGAAAAAGAAGATGGCTATGATAAAATAATATTTACTATGGAGAGTATAAGCACCTTGTTTGAGCAAGAAGCTCTTGCAGCCAAACTCAAAGAAGAAATTGTCAAACTGGCTGATAAATATGGCGGGCGAGTGATTGTGTTGGATCAGCAAAATAAGATTGTTAGTGAGGGTATGAGTTCTACTGGTTTAGGCTCCTTAATCGCTTTGAATAATAAAATCAAGGAAAAATTTAATCAAGAATGGTTAGAAATTCAACAATTAATCATTTCTCGAGGAGAATCTTTTTTTATGGAGGGCGACTATGGATTAATTGTTTTCTGGATGCCTATTTGTATAACCGGAAAAACTCTAGGCGGTTTAATCGGATATGGTGGATTTTTCGACGATGCCTGTCGCGAAGAAGAAAAGCGTGAGAAACAAGAGAATCTTTACTATTTATTGGGTCTGAATCAGATGAAGATAAGTTGGGATGAATACATGAAAGCAGTAGAAGGAATCAAATTCATTAAACCTGATGATTTAGAGCAGAGCGTTAAACGTTTAGCTGCTTTGCTTGGAGCTTTAGCGACAGGAGGTAGATAAATATGCTTAATTTAAGAATATCGAACCGTTCCTTCGTCTTTTGGTGTTTATTATTGGCTATTGCCAATTGGTTTGTTTGGGCGGAAATTTCGGGATTCTATCGGCAGTCATTAGAGGTAACATTCTTTGATGTAGGGCAGGGTGATGCAATTATGGTTAAAACTCCCGAAAGACATTTGATCTTGATAGATGGTGGACCAGATGATACCATTTTAGGGAAAATAGGCCAGATTATTCCGTTTTGGCGTCAACATATTGATCTAGTAGTATTGACTCATCCTCATGCCGATCATCTTTATGGTCTGATTCAAATATTAGATAGATATCAAGTAGATTATATTCTTTGGAGTGGCGTGGAATGCCTGGATTCTGTTTGTCAGCTCTGGAAAAATGAGTTGGCTAAAGGCGATAGCGAGATTATTATTGCTCAAGCCGGACAGAGGATTAGATCTGATTCAATGGTATTGGATGTATTATATCCATTGACATCATATTATCGCTATCTCCCAAAGGATCATAATGATATTTCGGTCGTGACTAAATTAAGTTATGGGAATCATGCTTTCTTATTCACCGGCGATATTACCGATAAAGGTGAAAAAGAAATAATTCTGGCTTGGGGCAATTATCTATCGAGTAACATTATGAAAGTAGCTCACCACGGAAGTATTTCTTCTAGTCAAGAAGATTTTCTGGATATAGTTCACCCAGAAATAGCCATTATTCAAGTTGGTGCCAACAATAAATATGGTCATCCGGCGCAGGAAACGATAGACAAATTAATTAGTCGCTCTATTATTATTCATCGCACTGATGAAGATGGAGATATTAAAATTATAAGTAATGGTTTAAATTATTATGAATGAAGAAAAAACTCTTGTATTAATTAAACCCGATGGGGTTAAACGTGGTTTAGTCGGAGAAATAATCTCTCGCATTGAAAAAAGAGGCCTAAAAATTGTTTCATTAGAAATGGTTTGGGCTCGGAAAGATCAAGTTGATCGACATTATCCCAAGGATAAAGAATGGTTGGAGCGGATTGGTCAGAAGGCTACGGCTAATTATGAAAAATATGGCCTAGATATCAAAAAAGAATTAAACCTAGATGATCCTTATGAAATTGGTCAATTAACTCGTAATTGGCTATTGGATTATTTAACTTCCGGACCAATGGTTAAGGTGGTTGTTAGTGGCAATCATGCTATTGATATGGTTAGGAAGATAGTGGGCGACACAGCTCCGGCCCAAGCTCAGGCGGGAACGATTCGAGGTGATTTCTCGATTGATGATGCCGCTCGGGCCAATCGTGAGAAAAGAGCAATCCGAAATATTATTCATGCTTCTGAGAATCAGACTGAAGCTGAAAATGAACTAAATCTATGGACTTCGGCTGAAGAGGTATTTGATTATCATCTACCTGATGAGGAAATTATGTAATGTCCTTTGATAGGAATTTGTTTGGATAGAGTATTAAAAATCTCTTTGACATTGGTTCTTGGGTGCCTTAAAATAAGTTTGCTCCGTGAACTCTTCGATTGTATTTCAAAGCAAACTTGCTTTTTGGGAGCCCTAATTGACTTAGCCCGTGGGCTCAGTCTGCGGACACCCACCTTAGTATGTTATTTCTTTGAATTTCTTTCAGGAGAGCTCTCCGGAGCGTTATTTTCTAATGAATTTTAAAAAAACAATATATTTTGATTACGCTGCAACTACTTATACTGATCGGAGGGTTGTTCATGCTATGAAGCCTTATTTTAGTCATATCTTTGGCAACGCCGGTTCTTTGCATCAATTTGGGCGGAAGGCTAAGCTTGCTTTAGAGAAAGCGCGTCAACAGGTAGCTGATCTTATAGGAGCCGCGACCGACGAAATAATATTTACCGGTTCGGGAACAGAAAGTGATAACTTGGCTATTTTGGGAGCGGCTAAAGCTTACAAGCAGAAAGGTCAACATTTGATCACTTCTAATATCGAACATAAAGCCGTGCTCAATCCCATGAAGAAATTGTCCCAAGAGGGATTTGAAGTTGATTTTTTGAAGGTTGATTATGAGGGTTTACTAGCTGTTGATCAAATCCAACAAGCTATAAACAACAAAACAACTTTAGTCTCAGTAATTTATGCCAGTAATGAGATCGGAGTAATCCAACCGATAGCTGAGATTGGGAAGATGATCAAAGAAATTAGAGCTAAACGCAAAGAAAATGCTATTGATGTTCCTTTGATTTTTCATATTGACGCCTGTCAGGCTGCGGGCTATTTATCCTTGGATGTTAATAATCTTGGCGTTGATCTTTTAACATTAAACGGTAGCAAAATATATGGACCAAAGGGTGTGGGAGTTTTATATGTTCGGAAGGGGATAATGCTTGAACCAATAATATTGGGAGGAGATCAAGAAGGCGGAGTGCGCCCAGGGACGGAAAATATACCCGGAACGGTAGGTTTGGGGATAGCCCTAGATATCGCTCAGAAAATTCGTCAGGAAGAATCAAATCGAGAAAAATCTTTACGGGATTATTTTATCAGAAGATTAATCGATGAGATACCAGGTGTAGTTTTGAATGGTCATGCCACTAAAAGACTCCCGAATAATATCAATATTTCAGTATTAGGCATTGAAGGCGAAGCCATGCTTTTATGGTTAGATAAATATGGTATAGCAGCTTCTACTGGCTCAGCATGTGATTCTCGTCACCTGGAACCATCTCATGTTATTTTAGCTTTAGGAAAATCTCATGAATATGCGCATGGAAGCCTAAGATTAACCTTGGGGCGCAAGACAACTAAGAGAGAAATTGATTATTTTATGAACGTTTTTCCTAAAATTGTCAGGCAATTAAGGAAAATTTCAACGATAAAACATGAATAAAGATGTTCAAGGTCAAAATTCCAGTTGGATTTATTCTGAAAAAGTGAGAGACCATTTTTTCCACCCACGGAATTTTATGGCAGATAATCCCAAAAAAGGTGAGTTTAATGCCTTCGGTCAGGTTGGAAATGTACAGTGCGGGGATATCATGGCTATGTGGATTAAAATTAATTCAATTGAAGACAAAATTATTGATTTGAAATGGCGCACTTTCGGTTGTGCTTCAGCTATTGCGGCTACGTCTGTCTTCTCAGAAATGATATTGCGTAATGGAGGAACTACAATCGAAAACGCTGTTAGAATAACACCTCAAGATATTATGGAAGCGTTGGGCGGATTACCGGCCAGAAAAGTTCATTGTTCAGTTTTAGCCGATAAAGCTTTTCGTCAAGCTTTGAATAATTATTTTCGTTCAAGGAAAGAATACGATCGAATCATTTCCGATGGATCTCGCATGGTCGATCCAGATCTTAATATTACGGAAAATGATATCATCAATGCTATTCGTTCGGGAGCTAAGAACTTAGAAGAAATCCAGGAGCAATTGAAAGCAGGGATCGGTCGCCCCGAAGTCAAGGCTGAAATTGAGAATTTAATTATACAATACAATAAATCTGGTAATAATTGCCCTCGAAGATAATACAAGGATTGTTATGAGGTAGAATATTATTAAGAATCTTTTATTTAGATAAAAATCCAGGCGTGCTGTTGTAAAATTGTTAATCATGATTATCAAGAAAAAACCTCAAAAAGTTTTTGTGGCCTTGTCGGGAGGATTAGATAGTGCTGTAGCAGCTGGTTTATTGAAAAAGAAAGGATATCTTGTGTCTGGGGCCTATATGAAACTTTGGGTGGATGAGCCGAAGTCAGATAATTATAAAGAAGAAGAGGCCCGTAAAATAGCTGAAATTATAGGCATCCCTTTCTACGTCTTTGACTTCAAGGATGAATTTAGAAAAAACATAGTTGATTCTTTTATAGAAGGATATAGAAAGGGATTAACTCCCAATCCTTGTGTTGATTGCAATCAGAAGATCAAATTTGACTTATTTTGGCGGGAAGCTCATAAATTTGGAGCTGATCTAATGGCTACCGGTCATTATGTTCGAATCAAAAAAAGAAAAAATATTTTTATTTTATATAAGGGAGTGGATCCCAAAAAAGACCAATCTTATTTCTTGTGGCGGATGAATCAGGAACAACTGAGTAGGGTTATTTTCCCTTTAGGAAATCATTATAAGAAGAATGTAAGAAGATTGGCAAAAAAATGGAAATTACTAGTTGATAATAAGCGCGAGTCGATGGAAATTTGTTTTATTCCAAAATATATAACTGATTTCTTGAAAAAATATTTAAATATGATGCCTGGCAATATTATGGAAGAAAATTCTGGTAAAATAATAGCTCAACACAATGGTTTATTTTTTTATACAATCGGACAAAGAAAAAGAATCGGATTGTCCGGAGGACCATACTATGTCCGCAATAAAGATATTAATCATAATTTACTTATCGTTACTAAAGACAAGAAATCTTTAGAAAGAAAAGATTTTCTGTGCCATCAAACTAATTTGATTAATATCCGGACAATAAAATGTCCGATTAGAGTCAGAGCCAAAATCAGATACTCCCATAAACCGGCTAAAGCAATTATAGATGAAAAAGGAGATGATATTTATGATGTCATATTCAAAGTAAAACAATCAGCGATTACACCAGGACAATCAGTGGTTTTTTATCGTCGATCAAGATTGCTGGGCGGTGGGATCATTATGTCAGACCAAGATGTTTCAATTTAATATTTTAAAAAAATCTTTAAAAAGTAAAGCAAGAATTGGTGAAATTATAACTCCTCACGGTAAAATACAAACACCAGCATTTATTCCCGTAGCAACCTTAGGCGTTATCAAATCTGGCTTAAGTCCATTTGAAACAATACAAAGTAAGGTTCAATGCCAAATAACAAATACTTTCCACTTTCTCGATCTTGACAGGGCTGATCAGGTGGAAAAAATGGGTGGATTGCATCATTTTTTTAATTTCAGTAAACCAATTTTTACTGATTCGGGAGGATTTCAGATTTTTTCTTTAGGAAAAGGCAGAGAATATGGATTAGGCAAAATAAATTCTATTTTTAATGAAAATCAAAAAGAAGAGAAAAAGGGTAATAATCTTTTAAAAATAAGTGCCGAAGGGGCTATTTTTTCTTCTCCTCGAGATGGTCGAAAGATTTTACTTACTCCTGAACTTTCTTATAAAATTCAAAAGAAATTAGGAGCTGATTTTATTTATCTTCTAGATATTTGCGGAACTCCCTTAGATAATCACGCTACGGCCGGAACAGAAACAAGGTTGAGCCATCAATGGTTCGAACGTTTTTTAACAACGCATTATCAGGATAAGGTAAAAAAAGATCAAGCTATTTTTGCCATTGTACAGGGAGGCATTTATAAAGATTTGAGAGAAGAATCGGTTAATTTTGTCAATAATCTTAATGTTTTTGGAATTGCTATCGGTGGCGCACTTGGTAAAAACAAAAAAGAGATGTATAAAACAATCTCTTGGGTTCAAGGTTTAGCCGACCCATTAAAACCAAGACACCTTCTGGGAATCGGAGATATGGATGTTTTAGAGAAAATAATCAGATTGGGGATAGATTTGTTTGATTGTGCTTTACCAACTAGAATTGCCAGACATGGTCAAGCATTGACATCTAAAGGAGGGATCGATCTCAAATCAGGTAAATACAAAAATACCTTTCAATCGATTGAAGAGAAATGTCAATGTCCGGCTTGCCAAAACTATACAATCGCTCAAATTAATTTCTTGTTTCGGGCTCAAGAACAATTGGCTGGAAAGCTTCTAACGATCCATAATTTATTTTTCCTAGAAAACCGGTTAGAAGAGATACGGAAAAGAATCGCGATGAGTAAATTCTAAGATGTTTAATCTGGTCGGGGTGCCGGGAATCGAACCCGGGTTACAGGACCCCCAGCCCTGAATAATAACCATTATACGACACCCCGCCGTCGGTAGATTTATTCACCCGACGAATATTTTTTTAAACAACGAACGCAAACTCTTATTTTTTGTCCGCCTAATTTCATCCAAGTCAAATTAGGTTTATGTCTTCTAGCCCCTCCAGGATTATACTTTCCGCGCAGCTTAACCCATTTGCCGGCATTTTTGGCTTCTTTCTGACAAATTTGGCATTCTTTAATCATAATGATACAATGATAAAACATTATTCCTAATAATGCAATGGATTTATTTTTCTATTTAATATTTTTAATCATTCTGATTCTTTCAGTTATTGCTCATGAAATCAGCCATGGATTAATGGCCGATTATTTAGGTGATTCCACCGCCAGATTAATGGGACGGCTCAGTTTGAATCCGATTAAACATATTGATCTCATCGGCTCTATAATTGTTCCGGGATTATTGATTATATCCGGAGCAGGGTTCATTATCGGCTGGGCCAAACCAGTACCAGTAAATCCGAATAATTTCAAAGATCAGCGCTATGGAGAGGCCAAGGTTTCTTTTGCCGGGCCAGCCACAAATTTGATCATTGCATTATTCTTTGGTTTGTTATTAAGAATCGTAATAAGCCTTGGTCCTCAAATGATATTTTTTAGTAATCTTCTTTTTCTCTTTCAAATTATCGTTCAAGTCAATATCTTATTAGCCATCTTTAATCTAATGCCGGTACCGCCATTAGATGGCTCCCATATTTTATTTACTTTCTTACCTGCTCGCTTTGCAAAAATAAAAATTTTCATAATGCAAAATAGCTTATTGATTCTTCTGTTTTTTGTGTTATTTTTATTTAGATTCATCGTACCAATAGTAACAGGATTATTTCGCCTGATAACCGGCACGCCGGGTCTGGGTGTTTTTTATTGACAGTTTATATTGCTTTTGTTATTATTGCCGAATTGATTAACTATTATGCCTACAATAAATCAATTAATCCGTCACAAGAGAAAGAGCGTGGGAGAGCTAAAGAAAAAGGGAGCTCTGGAGTTTGGATTTGATCATCTCAAAAACAAACCGTCTCATTATGTGTCGCCATTTAAAAGAGGAACCTGTGTTAAGGTTTTTACCGTAACTCCCAAAAAGCCAAATTCAGCCTTACGTAAAGTTGCTCGCGTTAGATTGTCTAATGGAAAAGAAGTAACTGCTTATATTCCAGGTGAAGGTCATAACTTAGAGGAACATGCAGTCGTCTTAATCAGAGGAGGAAAGGTGAGAGATTTACCGGGCGTGCGTTATCATATTATTAGAGGCACACTTGATACAGCTGGTGTGGAAAAACGCAAACGCAGCCGTTCGAAATACGGAACCAAACAAGAGAAATAATATGGCTACGACTAAATTCAGAAAAATATTACCCGATCCGATTTATCAAAGCGTTGAATTATCTAAATTTATTAACGCTATTATGCGCAATGGGCAAAAGGAAACTGCCCGACGAGTTGTTTACCGCGCCTTAGACATTATTAAAACAAAGACTAAGCAGGATCCCACACTCATTTTTCAAGAGGCAATCCGGCAAGTTTCGCCGTTATTAGAAGTCAAGTCAAAGAGAGTCGGTGGGGCGACCTATCAAGTGCCTCATGAAGTTAAAGGTAAGAGACAGCAGACTTTGGCTTTTAGATGGATGATTGCCGCGGCTCGTTCAAGCAAGGGGCGACCAATGTCAGAAAAATTAGCTGATGAATTAATGGCTGCCGTGAAAGGAGAGGGGGGAGCCATTCAAAAGAAAATTAATACTCATAAAATGGCTAAGGCTAATCAGGCCTTTGCTCATTTTGCCCGCTGATTTATGGAGAGGGCTAAAATAGATTAATCCCTTATATTTTTGTTATGGAACGAGACTATCCTTTAGATAAAATAAGAAATATCGGCATCATTGCTCATATTGATGCCGGGAAGACAACGGTCAGTGAGCGCATTCTTTTCTTTACAGGTGTTTCGCATAAAATTGGAGAAGTCCACGAAGGGGAAGCTATTATGGATTGGATGGCTCAGGAAAGAGAGAGAGGAATTACAATAACTTCAGCAGCAACAACTTGCTATTGGCATCCAACTGATAAACCAGAAGAAGAATGTCGCATAAATATTATTGACACTCCTGGTCATATAGATTTTACAGTTGAGGTACAGAGATCATTACGCGTTCTTGATGGCGCGGTGATTGTTTTTGATGGAGTAGCCGGCGTCGAACCGCAGTCTGAAACAGTTTGGCGACAAGCTGATAAATTTGATATGCCTCGTTTCTGTTTCATCAATAAATTGGATCGAACCGGCGCTAATTTTAAAGATGGCGTCGCTTCAATCCAAAAAAAGCTCACTCAAAAAGCAATTCCTATTCAATTGCCAATTGGTCAAGAGGACGATTTCCGCGGAGTGATAGATCTGCTCAAGATGAAGGCGTATTATTTTTCTGAAGACCTTAAAGCTCCTTTGAAAGAGGAAGATGTTCCAGAAGAACTCTTGGCTGAAGCGAAAGATTATCAAGATATATTAATTGAGAAGATAGCCGCAGAAAAAAGCGAATTGTTGGAGAAATATTTAGATAATGAAGATTTGACGCTTGATGAATTGAGAAGCGGTTTAAGACAAGCTGTTTTGAACTATAAATTAGTACCCATTATGTGTGGTTCAGCTTTAAAGAATAAAGGGGTGCAATTGCTTCTTGATGCTGTTTATTATTATTTACCTAACCCGTTGGATTTGCCTCCCGTGGAGGGCAAGAGCTTAAAGGAAGAAACGATTCAGCGTGATACTAGCGATGAATCACCTTTTGCCGCCTTAGTTTTTAAGATTGCTGCTGATCCTTATGTTGGCACCTTGGCTTATTTCCGAGTTTATTCAGGTGTCTTACAGCAAGGTTCCTATGTTTTGAATCCGCGCACTGGCAAAAAAGAAAGGATTGGCCGTATTTTAAGAATGCATTCTAATGATCGAGAAGAGATAAGCGCCGTATATGCCGGAGGGATTGCCGCAACGGTAGGATTAAAAGATACGCGGACCGGCGATACTTTATGCGATGAAAATAATCCGATTATTCTTGAAAATATTGAATTCCCAGAACCGGTTATCTCAATTAGGGTAGAGCCTCGAGTTAAAGCTGATCAAGATAAATTAGATGATGCTTTAAAAAGACTTTCGGAAGAAGATCCTACTTTGCGCGTCTCACGAGATCCGGATACGAGCGAAATGATTCTTTCAGGCATGGGAGAGTTGCATTTGGATATTATTGTTGACCGAATTAAGCGAGAATTTAATGTTGAAAGCAATGTTGGCCGACCTGAAGTTTCTTATAGGGAGACGATTTTAATTGAAGCAGAAGGACGAGGGCAATATATTCATCAATCTGGCGGTCGCGGTCAATATGGTGATGTTTGTTTAAGATTAACACCGAGACAACGCGGAGAAGGCTTTAAATTTAATAATGTAATCAAGGGCGGAGCTATTCCTCAGGAATACATTCCAGCCATAGAGAAAGGAGTGAAAGAGGCAATGTGCGAAGGGGTGGTGGCTGGATATCCAGTGATTGATGTAGAAGCTACGGTTTATGATGGTTCTTTTCATGAAGTAGACTCTTCGGAGATGGCTTTTAAAATTGCCGGCGCAAAAGCATTTCAAGAGGTGAGTCGCCAAGCACAACCAGTTTTATTGGAACCAATTATGAAAGTGGAGGTTATTGTGCCGGAAGAATTCTTCGGTGATGTTATGGGAGACCTAAGCTCTCGGCGAGGTAAAATAGTCGATACGACCAGTCGAGAGAAAACTAAAGTGATTGATGCCGAAGTGCCGTTAGCTGAGATGTTTGGTTATGCGACGTCTCTAAGATCATTGACTAAAGGGCGAGCTAACTTCACGATGGAATTTAAGGAATATTTTGAAGTACCGCGTCATATCAGTGAAGAAGTTGTAGTTGGGAGGAAAAGATGAAGTATGGATTGGGTAGAGATTGCTAAATTTATCGAAGAAAGCGGGGGTCGAGCCATGATTGCGGTAAACGATGAGCCGGCTTTCGTGGTGATGTCTTATCGGGATTATCAAGAGATGAATGAATGCGCAAAGTCACCGATGATCTCCAAAAAGACTGGCAATAACAGAATGGTAGAAAAAATAAACGGATTGTTTATCGATGATCTGCCATTATGATTGATTGTTGACGGTTTGTCGGCAATCTGCTATTATTTCGCTTGGAGGAGGGGATTAATATTGTTTAAAATAAAATTAAATTTTAAGTTTAAAAATGGCTAAAGAAGCATTTGTTCGAGGAAAGCCTCACCTTAATATCGGAACCATCGGTCATGTTGATCATGGTAAAACCACGTTAACGGCAGCTATCCTTAAGGCGACTTCTTTGAAAGGCTTGAAAGGAAGCCAGAAAGGAGTGGCAGAAATTGATTCAGCTCCAGAGGAAAGAGAGCGAGGTTTGACTATCTCGATTTCCCATAACGAGTTTGAAACTGATAAGCGTCATTATGCATTTATTGATTGTCCGGGGCACGCTGATTATATTAAAAATATGATTACGGGAGCAGCCCAAATGGATGGTGCAATTTTGGTAGTTTCGGCTGCCGAAGGTCCGATGCCTCAGACTAGAGAACATATTTTGTTAGCTCGGCAAGTCGGCTTACCATCGATTATTGTTTTCTTGAATAAAGTTGATCAAGTTGATGACGAAGAGATGATCAAGTTAGTTGAAGAAGAAATAAGAAGTTTGCTTAAAAAATACGAATTTCCAGGAGACGAAACTCCAATCATAAGAGGTTCAGCTCTAAAAGCATTAGATGCTAATTCTATTGATGACGAAGCAGTGAAACCTATTTTGGCCTTGCTCGATTCAGTTGATAATTATTTTGCCGATCCAGCTCGAGAAATGGATAAACCATTCTTGATGCCGGTAGAAGATGTTTTCTCGATTGAAGGAAGAGGAACCGTAGCTACTGGTAAAGTTGATCGTGGTGTTGTTAAAGCTGGCCAAGAGGTGGAATTAGTCGGAATTAAACCGACTCAGAAGGTAACGGTTGTTTCTCTGGAAATGTTCAATAAAACATTAGAGGACGCACAGGCTGGAGATAATGTCGGAGTTCTATTGAGAGGGATCAAAAAGGAAGAGATTGAGCGCGGTCAGGTTTTAGCTGCAACGGGTACGATTACTCCTCATACTGAATTCGAAGCGGAAGTCTATATCTTAACCAAAGATGAAGGTGGAAGACATACACCATTCTTCACCGGTTATAAACCTCAATTCTACATTCGCACAACGGATATTACCGGCGAGGTGACTTTGCCAGAAGGGACTGAAATGGTCATGCCAGGAGATACCGTGTCAGTAAAAATAATTTTACAAGCACCAATTGCCTTGGAGGAGCGTCAAAAACTCGCTATTAGAGAGGGCGGGCGAACAGTCGGAGCCGGAGTGGTGACAAAGATCATTAAGTAATTCAGTTGATGGCCAAGGAACCAAGCACTTTTAAAAGAAGAATCAGAATCAAGTTGAGAGGATATGATCACAGGATACTTGATAGTAGTACACGCCAGATTGTTAAAATCGCTCAACGTTATGGCGTTGACATTGTTGGTCCGGTTCCTTTGCCGACCCGAATCCATAAATATTCAGTCCATCGTTCAGTGTTCGTGCACGCAGATTCGCACGAACAATTTGAAACAAGAGTTCATAAACGCTTGATTGATATACTCGAGCCAAGTGCTGATATTGTGGAGGCATTGAGAGATTTAAATCTTCCGGCTGGTGTGGACATTAAGATTGAAGCTAGCTAGGCATTGTTCGGGCGAGTGACCAAAAGTCAATTAGACTAAGGTCTCTCTATGAAAGCCGGGCTAAGCCCGGTTTTCGATTAAGATTATGAAATTTATCTTAGGTAAAAAAGTAGGCATGAGTCAGGTATTCAAGGATAATCAACTTATCCCCGTGACTTTGGTTGAAGCGGGCCCATGCTATATTACGCAACTTAAAACCGAGGGTAAAGATGGTTATATGGCAGTCCAAGTTGGTTTTCAGAAGAGAAAAGATAAGTTTCGCGTTTTAAAAGAATTTAAGTTGCAAAATATTGAAGGGATGAAGGTGGGAGATGAAATATTAGCAAGCTCTTTTAATCCCGGTGAGATGGTCCAGGTTTCTGGACGATCTAAAGGAAAGGGGTTCCAAGGAGTAGTCAAGCGTTGGGGTTTCTCTGGAAGGAATAGCAGCCATGGCGGTAAAGGACAGGTAAGGACATTAGGATCAACGGGATCTCGTTTTCCGCAAAGAGTGATCAAAGGGCGGCATATGCCTGGTCGTATGGGATATGATCAAGTGACGGTCAAAAATTTATCAGTGATAGAAATTGATCCAGCGAATAATTTATTAATATTGAAAGGAGCAATCCCTGGACCCAAACATTCATTATTGGTAATCAGAGAATCATGAAAGCACCTTTTTATAATCAAAATGGAGAAAAGGCGAAAGAAGTTGTTTTACCGAAAGATGTTTTTGGTTTAGAGGCGAAACCGGAATTGATACATCAGGCAGTTGTAGCTCAACAAGCCAATCAACGTTTAGCTCGTGCTTCAACTAAAGATAGATCCGAGGTCAGCGGTGGCGGAAGAAAACCTTGGCGTCAAAAAGGTACAGGCCGCGCTCGGCATGGATCTATCCGTTCTCCGCTCTGGGTTGGCGGAGGTGTAACTTTTGGTCCAACCAGAGAACGTAATTTTAATCAAAAACTCAATCGTCGGATGGCCCGACGAGCCCTGGAAGGAACATTGGCTGGGAAAGCAAAAGATGGGCAGATTATCATCATAGAAAATTTTAAACTGGATCATCCTAAGACCAAAAAAGTAGCTACGATTATAGATAAGATTTCTTTAGACGGTACAGTTTTACTGGTGATTGATATGAAAGATGATGTGACAAAAATGGCGGCTCGGAACATATCAAGGTTAATAGTTGCAAAAATGGACCAATTGACAGCCTTAAATGTTCTGAAATGTCGATATTTATTGATAACAGAAGGAGCATTGTCAGAATTGAAAGCAAAATTTTCTAAATCATGAGTGTATTAAATTATTTTAAAAAAGAAGATCAGGATCCTAAAAAATCTGATGTTAAAACACAATCATCGGAGCCGAGATTGGGAAATAAGGATATTGAGAAATCGGCAGAGAAAGGAACATCCATAAATCCACATTTAAAATCATCCAGTATTAGGAAAAACGAATTAGCTTCATTGGTTTTAGAGAATCCTCATATTTCAGAGAAAGGCACTTTTTTGAATGGGCAAAATCAGTATGTATTTCGAGTTGCTCCGCGAGCTAATAGGTCAGAGGTTAAGAAGGCGATAGAAGCACTTTATAAAGTAAAAGTAGAATCGGTAAATATTATTAATCAGCCGGTTTATCCGAAATCTTGGCATGGAAGGCCGGGTTATCGTAGTGGTTATAAAAAAGCAATAATTGCTTTAAAGACCGGCGATAAGATTGAAATTGCCGTATAAACCAGTTAGGATAGAACCTATGGAAATGAAAATTTACAAACCAACTAGTCCCGGACGCAGAAACATGAAACGAGTTGACAGAAGGGAGCTTACAAAGCCCACTCTCAGAAAGCTTCTTAAGCCACTTAAAAAGAATGCGGGACGTAGTAGTGGGAAGATCAGAATACGACATCGTGGAGGCGGGGCTAAACGTAAATATCGATTGATTGATTTCCGCCAGCACAAAGTGGGTATATCTGCACAGATTGTTGCTTTCGAATACGATCCTAATCGCAGTGCCCATATTGCATTGATAAAATATCAAGACGGAGAAGTAGCTTATATATTGGCTCCACAGCAACTTAAGATAGGCGATCAGATTATGTCCAGCGACAAAGCCGAACTTAAGGTAGGATCTCGCATGCCATTGAGCCGCATCCCTGTAGGTTCATCTGTTTATAATATAGAATTAAAGATAGGAGAAGGCGGGACATTAGTCAGATCAGCCGGTACATCAGCTCAAGTTTTAGCCAGGGAAGGAGGTTATGTTCACATAAAACTTCCCTCGACAGAAATTCGCAAAGTAAGAGAGGAATGTTCAGCAACTATTGGTCAGGTTTCAAATCCACAACATCGTTTCGAGAATTTAGGAAAGGCAGGAACGGTGCGTCATATGGGGCGTCGGCCCATAGTGAGAGGAACGGCTATGGCAGTCGTGGATCATCCTCATGGTGGTGGAGAAGGGCGAACGGGAATTGGGTTGAAACATCCTAAAACGAAATGGGGTCGTCCAGCTTATGGAGTTAGAACAAGAGTAAGTAAAAAAACTTCTAATAAATTAATCTTGAAACGTCGCAAGACAAAGAGATAATATGCCACGTAGTTTAAAAAAAGGTCCTTACGTCGATCCGACTGTGTTAAAAAAAATGGGTCGAGTAATAAATAAAGAGAAAGAGAAGATTAAAACTTGGTCGCGTCATTCTACAATTACCCCGGATATGATCGGTTATACTTTTGAAGTTCACAATGGCAAGAGCTTTATTCCAGTAATTGTTCGCGAAGCGATGGTTGGTCATAAATTAGGTGAATTTTCACCTACAACTAAATTTGTTCGACATGGAGGCCGTATTCAGAGAGAAATTGAGAGTGATAAAAATAAAACAGTATGAGCGAGACATTAGTTACAGCTAAATTAAGTCGTTTGCGAATAGCGCCTAGAAAAGTTAGACTGGTCGCGGATTTAATTCGTGGGAAATCAGTTGAAGAAGCGCGCCATATTTTAAAATTTACAATCAAAGCTGCCGCCGAGCCAATGCAGAAATTGCTTGAGTCGGCTGTTGCTAACGCGCGCCATAACTTTAAGTTAGATATCGATAATTTGCAGATAAAAAGCATTACAGTTGATGAAGGTCCAATCCTTAAAAGATCTCGACCTGAATCAAGAGGGAGAATTGCTCCTATCCATAAAAAAACATCACATATTAATTTAGTGCTTGTTGTTAAAAAGACAGAAGAGAGTAATGCTGTTGAATTTTCTAAAAAGACAAATAAGAAAGCAAGTAAGAAAAAGGTGGAGAAAAAGGCCGTAAAAATTTCTAAAAAAGTTCAAGCTAGAAAAATCAAATAACATGTCACATAAGGTACACCCTAAAGCATTTAGAATACGCTGGATGAAAGACTGGGAAAGTCGAGGTTTTTATGAAAAAAATCATGCTAAGTTTTTAAAAGAAGAATTTTTCTTGAGAAAGCTTTTGGAAAAAGAATTGGTTCATGCCGGCGTTGATAGCATCAAAATAGATCGTTCGGGTAGAGAAGAAATAAAGATCACCATTTGTACTGCTCGTCCAGGGTTAGTTATTGGTCGTGGCGGAGAAAAAGTGGAAGAATTGAAGATGAAGATCTTGAAAACTATGAAGAAATTTACGGATGAACACGTTAAGATTCAAATTCAAATTGAAGAAATAAAGAACCCTTGGGCCTCGGCAGCTCTGACCGGACAGTGGATTGCTCAAGAATTAGAGAAAAGAGTACGTTTTCGTCGGGCGGTTACTCAAGCTGTGCGTAAAGTCATAGAGAGTCGGGAAGTACATGGAGTGCGTGTCCGTATTTCCGGGAGATTAGATGGAGCTGAAATAGCGCGAGAGGAAACTTTTCAAGAGGGGCAAATGCCTCGGCAGACAATTCGGGCTGATATAGATTATGCATTATCGGAGGCACGATGCACCTATGGAGCGATAGGCATAAAGGTTTGGATTTATCGTGGAGAAAAAGTTGAGGAAAAAATAGAAGAATAATCATGCTTGTTCCTAAAAAAGTAAAACATCGTAAATGGCATAGAGGAAGGACGAAAGGAGTGGCTCAGCGAGGCAATGAGTTGAACTTTGGTATTTACGGACTAAAATCAATGAGTGCCTGTTGGGTTACATCGCGTCAATTAGAAGCAGCGAGGCGATCAATTATTCGTTATTTAAAGAAGGGAGGAAAGTTATGGATCAGAGTTTTCCCAGACAAACCGGTTACCTTTAAAGGGATAGAAGTCGGCATGGGCGGAGGAAAAGGAGATGTTGATCATTATGTCGTGCCAATGAAACCTGGACGCATGATTTTCGAACTTGATGGATTAGAGGAAGCCATGGCCAAGGAAGCACTTTTGAAGGCTGCTCATAAATTGCCTGTAAAAACTAGATTTATTAAAAAAGAATCATGAAAGTTACGGAAATTAAAAGCAAAAAAGAGTCAGAATTACAAGTTTTATTGAGTGAAAAACGCATTCAATTGCGTGAATTGAAGTTTAAAAATACAAGTGGTCGATTGTCTGATAATAAAGCTATTTGTAAAATTAAGAGAGATATTGCTCGTATTTTGACTTTTCTTAAAGAAAAAAGACATGCCTAAGAAGAATCTTATAGGAATAATAGTTTCTGATAAAATGAACAAAACTGCAGCTGTCTCAGTGGAGACCCTGAGGGAGCATATTCGTTATCGCAAGAGATATCATACTCATAAGAAATATTTAGCCGATAATCCTGAAAATCAATACAAGATGGGAGATAAGGTAGTTATTGAAGAGTGCCGCCCGTTAAGTTTAAGAAAGCGTTGGCGTATCATAAGAAAAATAGCATGATTCAAGTTCAGACCAGATTAACAGTAGCTGATAATAGTGGTGCCAAAGAGGTGCAATGCATCAAGGTTTTGGGTGGGACGCGTCGACGTTATGCCCAAATCGGAGATATTATCGTGGCCGTAGTTAAAAAAGCCGAACCGCGCAAGGAAACAAAGATGCATGAAGTGGTTAAAGTGGTGATAGTCAGGCAGAAGAAAGCTTATCGGCGAAAAGACGGCACATATGTTTCATTCAGCGATAATGCAGCGGTGGTATTAGCAAAGGGGCAAGAACCAAGAGGGCAGCGTATATTTGGCCCAATTCCCCGAGAATTGAAAGAGAAAGGCTTCACTCGTATTCATTCTTTAGCTCAAGAAGTAGTATGAAAATTAAAAAAAGAGATACAGTAGTAGTTATAAGTGGACGGGATCGGGGACATAAGGGGCAAGTCTTAAAAGTTTTACCGAGTCAAGACAGGATAGTAGTTGAAGCTGTCCATATTGTTAAGAAAAGAGTTCGTCCGAAGAGAGAGGGAGAGAAGGGGCAAACCATTGAATCTCCTCAGCCTTTGCATGTTTCCAACGTTGCCCTAGTTTGTCCTCAGTGTGGAGAAAAGGTCAGGGTCGGATATCGAGGTGTTGGGGCCGGTGATAAAAAAAGAATTTGCCGAAAATGTCAAAAGATAATTGATTAACATGATTAATCTTTCCGATAAAAAATTAAAAGATAGATATATTGACGAGGTTAGGCCTGCGCTGAAGGAAGAGTTTGGGTATAAGAATGATTTAGCCGTCCCTCGTTTATCAAAAATAGTCATTAATACTGGATTTGGGAAAATGGCGGAAAAAGTTAAAGGAGAAGATCAATTGAAAAAGATACGAGGATCTATCGAGAGAGATCTAGTTTTGATTTCTGGTCAAAAACCAGCCTTAAGACAAGCGCGCAAATCAGTAGCGGGTTTTCATTTAAGACAAGGAGATCCGGTAGGTTACACGGTGACTCTGAGGCGTAATCGAATGAATGATTTTTTCGATAGAATCATTAAATTAACGCTCCCCAGAACCAGAGATTTCAGAGGAATTGATTTGAAATCAATGGACGGACGTGGTAATTTAACTATTGGTTTTCCGGAACAGACTGTTTTCCCTGAGATTTCAAGCGAAGAAGAAAGAATGTTGTTTGGCCTGGAAGCTGTCATAGTCACGACGGCTAAGACTGACCAAGAAGGTGCAAGGTTATTGGCTTTGTTGGGCATGCCTTTTCATTCTAATAAAGATGAGAAGATTTAAACATAGTTATGGCTAAAAAATCACAAATAGCTAAAAGCAATCGTCAGCCAAAATATGCGGTGAAACATCGTAATCGTTGTTTTGCTTGTGGCCGGAGCCGTGGTTATATGAGAAAATTCGGCTTATGTCGTATTTGTTTCAGAGAATTAGCCAACCAAGGCAAAATTCCAGGAGTAAAAAAGAGTAGCTGGTAATATATTAATATGAATACAGATCCAATTGCTGATTTATTTACAAGAATTAGAAATGCCCAAGCCACAGGTTTGAGCGAGTTAGAGGTGCCGTATTCTGACTTTAAAATGCGTTTGGCCCAATTAATGGCTGATAATGGTTTTTTAGGTCATATTGATAAAAAGGGTAATAAAGCACAGAAATCTATTCATTTAACCTTGATTTATAAAGATGGACAACCTGTTATTCATGAAATAACTCGCATATCTAAACCGGGGCAGCGCATTTATCTTGAAAATAATGAGATCAGATCGGTTAAACGAGGTCGGGGGATGAGCATAATTTCTACCTCGAAAGGATTGATGAGCGATAAAGATGCCAAGAAACAAAAGGTCGGCGGAGAATTAATAGGAGAAGTTTGGTAAAAACATGAGTCGTATTGGACGAAAACCAATTATTATAATAGAAGGAGTCGAAGTGAAGATAGACGGCCAACATATTCAAGTGCGTGGACCGAAGGGAATTTTAGAGAGGGATTTTCCAGATGAGATTAAAGCTGAAATCAAAGACGGGCAGGTTATAACTTCCATAGCCAAAAGAACAAGTCAGGCCAATGCCTTATGGGGGCTGTCTCGCTCCTTATTAGCTAATGACATTACAGGAGTTTCAGAAGGATTCCAGAAACAGCTTGAATTGGTTGGGGTGGGTTATCGAGCTCGCATGGATGGAGTAAATCTTATTTTAGAAGTTGGCTTTAGCCACGAGGTTAAAATTCAACCAGATGAGGGGATAGAGTTTCAGGTTCCGGAAAACAATAGAATAATCATCATGAGTATGCGCAAAGATCGAGTGGGTCAGGTAGCACATATGATTCGAAAGATTAGGCCTCCTGAGCCATATAAAGGTAAGGGCATTCGGTATGCCGGAGAAGAAGTTCGACAAAAAGAAGGCAAGAAAGTAGCAGCTGGAACATAAATTTAAAAATATGATATCTTGGTCTTTTAAGATAACTAATCGCCGTAAATCTAGACATCATCGTATTCGTGGCCGCATACAAGGAACAGCGGAACGACCGCGGCTCTTTGTCTTTCGTTCAAGCAAACATATTTATGCTCAATTGATAGATGATGATCAGGCAAAGGTTTTAGCTTCGGCTTCAGATATTAAGCTTGATCTCAAGAATAAGAAAGATATTGGCTTTGCCGTCGGGAAGGATATAGCTCAAAAAGCTAAAGCAGCCAGTATTACCAAAGTTATCTTTGATAGAGGTGGGTATAAATATCATGGTCATATCAAGGCAGTGGCAGAGGGGGCGCGTGGTGAAGGATTAGAATTTTAATATTATGGAAAATAAAGAACCAAAAATAAAAGAAGAAGCTGGGACATTCAATAAGGATAGAAGGTCAAGCGGACGTCTTCGTCGCGTTGAAGTGGAGAAAAAGTTTGACTCCAATGTCTTAACGATCAATCGGGTAACAAGAGTAACTGCTGGCGGGAGGAGAATGCGTTTTCAGGCAGTTGTTGCTATCGGTGATCGCAAAGGGGGTGTCGGGATTGGAGTTGCCAAAGGTGGTAGTGTGAAGCAAGCGATCGAGAAGGCAACAAAATCGGCTGAAAAATCAATGATAACTATTCCCTTGAAAGATGGCCTTATTCCTTATTCGGTCAATGGTAAATCAGGGGCTTCAGAAATTTTATTAAAATACAAAGCAAAAGGAAGTGGATTGACAGCAGGGAGCGCGGTAAGAATTTTATGTGAACTGGTCGGAATCACAGATGCTTCAGCTAGGGTTATTTCTCGTTCTAGCAATAAGTTAAATATTGCTCGGGCAACGATTAATGCATTTCAAAAATTATCTTAAAACATGGAATTACATCAATTGCAAGTTAAGAGAGGATTAAAAGATAAAAAAAGAATCGGTCGTGGAGGAAAACGCGGAACTTATTCTGGCCGCGGTATGAAGGGCCAGAAATCAAGAGCAGGAGCTCGCTTCGAGCCGATTATTCGACCATTAATTAAGCGCTATCATAAGTTAAAAGGAGCCGCCTATATCAGCTCATCATCGCAAGTGACAGAGTCGGTTAATTTGATGACGTTGGAAAAGAATTATCAAGCGGAAGAGATTGTCTCACCTTCAAGCTTGAAAGCGAAGTATTTAATACATGGTTATAAAAAAAGATTACCTAAAGTTAAAATTTTAAGTAAGGGCGAATTGAGCAAATCTTTACATTTTGAAAAATGTTCATTTTCGGAAGTAGCTAGAGAAAAAATAATAGCCGCTGGGGGTAAAATTTCTGAGGAAAAAATTAAGAGAGGTAAAAAGGGTAAGAAGCAGTTAACTCCAGAACAGATTAAGGTAAGACAGGAGGCTGCTCGCAAACAGGCTGATAAACGGAAAGCGAGTAAGAAAAAGTCTTCTGAAAAAAGAAGGAAAGAAGCTCAAAAAAATAAGGATAAAAAGAAATGAAAACTCCTTGGTATCAAAAACTAGCAGATGTTTGGAAGAACAAGGATCTGAGAAGGAAAATATTATTTGTCTTTTTTATTTTTGCCGTTTTTCGGGCTATGGCAGTCATCCCGATTCCAGGGGCTGATTTAGAGAAATTACAGACATTTTTTACACAGAGTGAATTTATGGGATTTTTTAATCTCTTAACCGGGGGAGCATTAAGTAATTTCTCAATTGTGATGTTAGGAATGGGCCCTTATATTACGGCGGTCATTATCCTTCAGTTGGGTACAATGATTTTTCCAGCCCTAGAAAGACTTTATCGCGATGAAGGTGAAGAAGGGCGTAGGAAATTTAATCAATATGGACGCCTATTTACTATTCCGTTAGCTGTAATTCAAGGATATGCTATGATAGCTCTTTTAAAAGGGCAAGGTGTTATTGCTGATTTTACTCCAGCCATGACAGCTAATTTTTTGATTACTGTAACTGCGGGAGCTGTCGTATTGATGTGGCTTGGAGAGATGATAACGGAAAGAGGCATAGGCAATGGTGTCTCGCTTATGATTTTTGCTGGTATTATTGCAGGAATTCCGATGTCTGTTGCTCAATTAGTTGCTAATTGGACGATAGAAATGCTTCCGTTTTTGCTTATCTTCCTTGTTGTAAGTCTTTTTATTATCGCCTTAGTCGTTTTAATCAATGAAGGGAAGCGGAATATTCCAGTTTCTTATACAAAAAGAGTGAGGGGCATGAAGATGTATGGGGGATCGTCTACATATTTACCGTTGAATGTTAATCCGGCTGGAGTCCTGCCTATCATTTTCGCTTTAGCCGCCATGAGTTTCCCCCAGATGCTTTCGCAGTTTTGGGTCGAATCATCTAATGTGATCCTTGCAGGTATAGCCTCGGGTATTAATTGGTTTATGGCCAATACTTGGCTGTACGGCGCGGTTTATTTCTTGCTTATTATTGGATTTACTTATTTCTATACGGCTGTTACTTTTGAGCCGGATAAAATTTCTGAAAATTTACAAAAATCAGGAGCTTTTGTCCCCGGTATTCGACCAGGCCACCCGACGAGCCATCATTTAAATTATATTCTAAAGAGATGTTTATTTGTTGGAGCCCTATTTTTAGGATTCATTGCTTTGGTTCCTTCAGTTATTCAGGGCATTACAGGTATCCAAGCTTTTCAATTCATGATCGGGGGAACTTCTCTTTTAATTATTGTTTCAGTCATTATGGATACATTGAGACAAATTCAAGCTCAGATGAAAGTCAGAGATTATGAAAGCTTCTGAAGTTTCTAAACCGGTGATTTCTCTTATAGGTCCGCCTGGCTCTGGTAAAGGAACGCAAGCAGGTTTTTTGTCTGAGCGTTTTGGTTTTATCCATATGGGGAGCGGGGATTTATTGAGAAAGCGGCAAATGGTAAATGATTATACTGGCCTTAAAATTAGAGAAGAAATCAATAAAGGAGTATTGGTTCCAACTCTGGTAATAGCTAACTTATGGTCTGATCGCATGGAAGAGATTAAGCAACAGAATGATATTTTCCCTGGACTGGTTATTGACGGCAGCCCTCGTCGTGTTATCGAAACAGAATTAATAAAAGGTGCATTATCTTGGTATGGCTGGGATAAAGAGTATCATGTTCTCTATCTGAATATTTCAGAACAAGAATCTAAAAAACGCCTTTTAGCTGAAAATCAAGGAAGAGCTCGGAGCGATGATGTGGATGAAGCCCTGAAAGTCCGTTGGCAATGTTTTCAAAATGAAGTGAAACCCACGCTGGCAGATTTGAGAGAAAAAGGAGAATTGATTGAGATTAATGGAGAACAAAGCCGAGAATCGGTCTTTTCGGATATTCTTAATGCTTTAGGGCTGCATGAGCCTGATTAAGACTTCTTCAGAAATTATTAAGATTAAAAAATCAGCTCGGATTCTTTCGGGAATTATGAAAGAATTGCGAATGTTGGTTCGGCCGGGCATTTCTACAGAAGAACTCAATCAAATAGCTGAAGAGATGATTCGGTCCAAAGGAGCACAACCTAGTTTTAAAAACTATCGTGATTTTCCGGCAGCTCTCTGTGTTTCGATTAATGAAACCGTAGTGCACGGATTGCCAGATGATAAGAAAATTAAACAAGGGGATATCGTCTCGCTTGACTTGGGTGTTTTTTACAAAGGATTCCATGCTGATATGGCCATAACTATCCCAATTGACCCTATTGATGATTCTTCGCGTCGCTTGATTTGTATTACGGAAGAAGCTTTAATGAAAGGGATTGAAGCGGTACGAGCTGGAGGATATTTGGGAGACGTGGGTTATGCGATTAGTCATTATATCTGGGGTGCAGGTTTTGATGTTGTGCGTGAGTTATGTGGACATGGTATTGGAAAATCTATACATGAAGATCCGGATATATTGAATTTTGGCAAAAAAGGCGAAGGACTGATGATCAGGCCAGGAATGGTTTTTTGCATTGAACCGATTGCTACTATCGGTCGAGGTAAAGTACGCTTATCTGACGACAAGTTAAGTTATGTTACAGAGGATGGATCTCGATCTGCACATTTTGAGCATACAGTGGCAGTTACTGATATGAGAGTGGAAATACTAACGTAATATGAATAGGTTGGAATTCTATAATATTAATAAGGGAGATCTGAGTCGCCATGAAATGGTTGAAGAGATTGTGTCTTACATTAATCAGAAACCAGAGTGTTTTTATGATATCATAGTCGGTTGTGATTCTTCATCAGAAGATAACCCAATCTTCCCAATTGTTTTAGTGATACTGAGAGTTGGCGCTGGCGGTCGTTTTTTCGTCAAAAAAGTGAGATTTGAGCCAAACCCTGGCCGTTTTATTCATCCTCATCAACGAATTATCCAAGAGGTTATGTTATCATGTGAAATGGCTCTAGAATTAAGAGAAATGATTACTCAAAGAATTGAAAAACTAGAGATTAAGCCTCGATATCAATTTCGCTATATTCATGCTGATGTTGGCGAGCGAGGCCAAACTCGCACGATGATTCATGAAGTTGTCGGAGTTATTAACGGAAATGGATTTGAGGCCAAAATTAAACCAGATTCATATGCGGCATCAGTGGTCGCGGATCGTTTTACCTAGAATCATGAATTCAAAGGAGGTTCGTCAAAATTTTTTGATGTTTTTTCAAGCCCAAGGACATAAAATAGTTCCGTCGGCTTCGTTAATCCCAGAAGATTCAAGCGTGCTACTGACAACGGCAGGGATGCAACCATTTAAAAAATATTTTTTAGGATCACCGTCATTGTTTGGTTCTCGAGTAACTTCTTGTCAAAAATGTTTTCGTACATCAGATATTGATCAGGTCGGAGACGCCACTCATTTAACCTTCTTAGAAATGCTAGGTAATTTTAGTTTCGGAGATTATTTTAAAGAAGAGGCTATGAGCTGGGCTGTGGAATTGATAACTCATGATTATAATATTCCATTAAATCGATTATATTTTACCTATTTTAAAGGAGACGAAATTTCTCCAGCTGATTCAGAGGCTAAAGAAATTTGGATAAAATTAGGAGCCGAACCAAATCATATTCTAGCTTATGGTCGGGAAGATAATTTTTGGGGGCCGACTGGAGATTCTGGGCCATGCGGACCAACGGCAGAAATTCATTATGATTTAACCGGGCAAGCTTGTAACCGGGCAGAGAATTGTTATCCGGGATGTTCTTGCGGGCGTTTTGTCGAATTATGGAATATAGTTTTTAATCAATACCATCGGGATAAAGATGGTCAGATGACGGAATTAATTCAAGGAGGGATTGATACTGGCATGGGACTAGAACGTTTATCCTTGGCTGTGCAGGGGAAATCGTCTATCTTTGAAACGGATCTTTTTTGGCCAGTTATAGAACGATTGTTCTCTGATCTAAAAGAATATAATGACAACTCAAAGCCATATCGAATAATAGCTGATCATCTTAGGGGCTTGCTTTTTTTAACGATTGAAGGGATAAAACCAAGTAATGTCGAAAGAGGTTATGTTATGAGGCGTATTATTCGTCGTCTATTGGAATCAGCTTCGATATTGAAATTAGATTTTAATCAGATTGAATCAGCAACACAATTACTCGAGAATCAATATGCTGAAATCTATCCAGAATTAATAGGAGCATCGTCAATGCTAGGGAAGATAATCGCTCAAGAGGATAAACGTATGAGTTTAGCTGTAAAACGGGGCATGGCCAAGATATCAAGACAGAATATGACTATCGATGGGCGCGAGGCTTTTCGTCTTTATTCCACATATGGCCTCTCTCCACAGGAATTAAAAAACAGGGGTTATCAATTCGATGAATCAGAGTTAATTAATGCCATTGAAGAGCATAAAGAGATATCTCGTAGAGGAGCTGAAAATAAATTCGGTGGACACGGGGTAATTGAAGAAACGTCAGCAGAAGAACGACAAATAAAAGCAAGGCTTCATACGGCTACGCATCTTTTACAATCTGCTTTGAATCAGATATTAAGTACAAAGATTAGCCAAAAAGGATCTGATATTACGACACAGAGATTGCGATTTGATTTTTCCTTTGATCGTGCTTTAAGTAAAAATGAATTAAATCAAGTTTCGGCTTTAATAAATCATTGGATCAATGATGATTTACGGATTGAAAAGGAAAGCATCAGTTTTAAAAAAGCATTATCACGTGGAGATATCATAATTGAAGGAAAAAATTATCCTGAAGAAGTTGACGTCTATGCTATTATTAATGGTGACGGAACAATCATCTCTCGAGAAGTTTGTGCTGGTCCCCACGTAAATAATACTGGTGAAATTGGTCAATTTCAGATTATTAAAGAAGAATCTTCTAGCGCAGGAGTGCGCCGCATTAAAGCAGTTTTAGAAAATGGACAAAAAAATATTTGACATTTTACCGCCTCATCATTCAGGTAAAAATGAAATTCATCCCGCGATGATGGATAATAAATTCAAGATTAATTCGAGATACATATTGCTTGGGGGAATTATTATTTTATTTTTAGCAGCTTTGCTTTATCAGATCCTGGGAGCAAAATTTATTCTCTATCTTGAACCAGCAACGCGGATTGTTTCTAGCGAGACTGAGTTCAGGGTTTGGGGAGAGGTGCAAGAGATAAATTTTGAGGAAGGTATCCTGCCGGGATATATTATTTCTCGAGAACAGGAAGAGACAAGAACTTTTTCAGCAACTGGAGAAAAAATAGAAGAAAAATTAGCGCAGGGAGTGATCCGAGTTTATAACAATATTAATCCTCCGCAAGGGATTAATCTGCGTGCGACAACAAGATTTTTAGCTAGTAGTGGAGAATATTTTAGGGCTCCGGATAGCATTTATTTACCCCCAGCAAAAATTGAAAACGGGCGGTTAACATCATCCTGGGTAGATGTTCCTGTTGAGGCTATGGATTCAGGGCCTAATTCGAATATTAATCCAACGAAATTCTCTGTTCCTGGATTATTAGGAACAGACATGTATGACAAAATTTATGGTGAATCTTTTGAAGCAATGTCTGGTGGGGAAATGAGTCGATTGCCAGAGATAACGCAATCGGATTTACGCGAAGCTGAAGAGGATTTAAAGCTTGCTTTAATCAACGGCTTAATCGATGAAATTAAATCTGAGAATACCGATACTATAGTATTATCTGATGCTGTTGCAGTGGAGACAATTGCCAGCGAGTCTTCTTATCGGGTTGGTGACACAAATGAAAGTTTTGATTATACTCTCAAGACTAAAGGTGAAGCGTTATCATTCTTGAATTCTGATTTAGAGCAATTTTTAGCAAAAGTAGTTCAAAATAAATTCGGGGAAAATGCTCGAATTGTTCCTGATAGCTTATATTTAGACTATCGGATATTATCTTTCAACGCAGAGAATAAGCTTTTGCATGTTAATCTTAAATTTTCGGCAGAGATATATGAAGAGTTATTCCAAAATGAATGGAATAATGAATTATCGGGATTAAATCGCACACAACTAAAAGATAGATTATTGGAGGATGATCGCTTGGCCGCTTTTCAATATCGCATAACACCTTTCTGGCTAAGAAAAATCCCTCAACCTGATAGGATAAATATAGAATTGCAATTTCAGGAAAAATGATCTTCTTGACTAATTTTCATGATTTTGTTATTCTTGTTAAGAAAAGCCGAGATAATTTATATTTTCCCATTATGAAAACGCGGCTAGTAGGCCACATGCCTCGTTCTTATTTTTTTTGAATGAAAAATAATTCACAACAGAAAGAAGAAGGTACAATTATCGAAAGCTTGCCCAGTACGAATTTTAAGGTTAAAATGGACGATAGTCGTGAGGTTATGGCGCACTTATCTGGACGTTTACGCCGATTTCATATTCGTATTTTAGTTGGCGATAGGGTAACAGTAGAAACTAGTCCATACGATCGTAGTCGTGGTCGAATTATTTATCGTAAATAGCTATGAGAGTTAAGGCATCGATAAAAAAATTATGTCGAGAATGTAAGTTAGTGCGTCGGAAAGGACGACTGAGAATAGTTTGTCGAATACCAAAACATAAACAACGACAAGGTTAATATGCCCAGAATTAGTGGAATTAATATTCCCGATAATAAAAATATTGAGATTAGTCTAACATATATTCATGGTATCGGCCGACATACCAGCCGTAAACTTTTGTCGGAACTTAAGATTGATGAGGGCAGAAAGGCCAATAGTTTGACGACTGAAGAGATAAATCAATTGAAGCAGTATATTGACGATCATTATAAAATAGAAGGAGGGTTAAGACAGCAGGTTAATTTGAATATACGTCGATTAAGAGATATCAGTTGTTGGCGCGGAGAAAGGCATAAAAAAAGATTGCCTGTTCGCGGTCAACAAACTAGGACAAATTCAAGGACAGTACGGGGTAATGTGCGTCAGTCAGCCGGATCCGGACGTAAAGCAGCTCCGTCACCTAAATAAAATAACATGGGGAAAAAACATATTGTTGAAAAATCGGCAGAAGAAGTATTAGCCGAAGGAAGTAAGGTCGAAAAAACATTAGCGCAAATAGCACCATCTTTGAAGAAGAAATCAGTTAATACGGCTGCTATTCATATTCTTTCTTCTTATAATAATACGAAAATGACATTAACTGATATGCAAGGAAATGTTTTGCTTGCACAAAGCGCTGGTCGAGTAGGATTTAAAGGAAGTAAAAAAGGAACATCTTTTGCCGCGTCAAAAGTAGCTCAAGCAATTGGTGAGGCAATAGTTGCTTTAAATGCAAAGGAAGTAGAAATAATAGTTAAAGGAGTTGGTGCGGGGCGAGAATCTGCTTTACGCTCATTGTCAACGCAAGGAATTAATATTACAAAAGTTAAAGACCGTACGCCTATCCCGCATGGCGGTTGTCGTCCGAAGAAACCACGTCGAGCATAATTATCATGATACAAAACTCACAATGCAAAATTTGTAGACGATTTAACCAAAAACTTTTCTTGAAAGGAGAACGCTGTTTTTCGGCTAAATGTGCAATGATCAAGCGTCCATATGCTCCGGGAAAACAAGGTCGATCAGTCAATAAGAGCAAATTGTCCGATTACGGTCGACAGTTGGCAGAGAAACAAAAATTACGCTTTTGGTATAATCTTTCCGAAAAGCAATTTAGAAGATATATTTCAGAGGTTTTAAATAAGCCAAAAAAATTTAAAAATCCAGTTGAAAATTTAATTCAAAAATTGGAGTGCCGTCTAGATAATATAATATATCGAAGCGGTTGGGCTGAATCTCGTATTCAAGCCAGGCAATTGGTAGTGCATGGGCATTTTAAGGTTAATAATCGTTCAGTTGATAGACCATCTTTTTCTGTAGCGCAGGATGATGTAATTGGTATCAAAGATAATCATCGTAGCTTGACACTATTTAAATCATTTGAAGCCAAGGGAAAAGACAAGGAGAAAAACGTTACTTGTCCCTGGTTAAAAATGGATCATGGTAAAATGGAGTCTGTGCTTATAAGAATGCCTTTAATAGATGAAGTTAATCCACCGGCTCAAGTATCTACGATTTTAGAATTTTATACTAGATAATTTTAATTAATTGTTTTTTTATGATTTCCTTACCTTCTGCATTTAAAACAATTTCGAGAGAAGAAAATAAAGCGGTTTTTGAAATAGCAGGTCTCTATCCTGGATACGGATTGACAATTGCCAATAGTTTACGCCGAGTTCTCCTTTCTTCGCTACCCGGAACGGCAGTGACAAAAGTCTCAATAGATGGCGTATCTCACGAATTTTCAACGATTAATCATGTTAAAGAGGATGTTATTCAGATTTTGCTCAATCTCAAGAAATTGAAATTTGTCTTACCTGACAATCAGCCACAAGTTGTTTCGCTTGAAGTGAAAGGTGAAAAGAAAGTTATTGGCCGTGATTTTGAATTGACCCCTCAGGTCAAGTTAGTGAATCCGAATGAACATATTGCTACCTTAACCAATGCCAAGGCCAGATTGGCTATCACCATGACCATAGAGCATGGTATAGGATATCAAACAGTGGAAGCTCGCCAGATGGGGAAAGCGGTGGCAAATGAAATAGTTTTAGATGCAGCTTTTTCACCGATTGAGAGAGTTTCTTATCGAGTTGAAAATATGAGAGTCGGGGAGAAAACAAATTTCAATAAGATTTTCTTAACAATTGAAACAAGCGGAGTTATAACACCCGAGCAAGCATTAGTCTTGGCAAGCAATTTGTTAGAAGAACATTTTAAATTGATAGGGCAATCTTTCCAGCTCATGGAGTCAAAACCTAAAAAAGAAAAAACTGTAAAAGAGACGAGCAAAGAATCTGACGCAAAGAAAATGAAAATAAAAGATTTGAATGTTTCTTTGAGAGTAATTAGTAGTCTTGAAGCTGGAGGGATTAAAACGGTTGCTGGATTAATTAGTAAATCTCCTGAAAAAATAATGGAGATAGAAGGCATGGGTGAAAAAGGATTGATAGAGCTGAAGAAGTCATTGAAAAAAATGGGTTTATCATTAAAAGAATAAATGAAAACAACAGTTAAAAAATTTTCCAGAAAATCTCCTAAAAAAGCATTATTGTTTGGTTTGGCCCAGTCTTTGATTATGAAAGAAAGGATTAAAACAACATATGCTCGCGGGAAAGAAGCATCGAGCTTGGTTGAGAGAATAATTACAGTCGGTAAAGGTGATTCATTATCGGCTCAGAGATTATTAAGCCGGAATTTATCGGAATCGATAGCTAAAAAGGTTATTAAAGATTTAGCTCCTCGATATAAAGAAAGAAACGGTGGCTATACTAGGCTAGTTAAGTTGGGTCGTCGCTCTTCTGATGGAGCAGAGATTGTTTTCTTAGAATTTGTTAAATAATCATGGTTAAAAGTAAGATTGAAGATAAGAAGAAAAATACTACGGAAGTGATCAAAATGGATGCTGAAGGTAAAATAGTCGGCAGGATAGCTGCTGATATTGCTCATTATTTACAAGGAAAACATAGGGCTGATTATGCTCCTAATAAAGCGGGATATACCTCTATTGAGGTTATGAATGCCGATAAGATAGAATTGACCGGTAAAAAATGGTCAGAAAAAACATATTATCATCACAGTGGTTACATGGGGGGGTTAAAAGCAACTATTGCCGAAGATATGCATAAAAAGAAACCAGAAGAAATTTTACGGTTAGCTGTCTGGGGAATGTTGCCTAAAAATCGTTTACGCAAAGAAAGAATTAAACGACTTAAATTCGTTCAAAATGGTTGAAACTTTAAAAAATACAAAGATTAAAAAGGATAAGATAGAATACATCCAATCAGTGGGAAGGCGTAAAACGGCCATAGCGCAAGTCCGTATCTATCCTGGTCTTAAAAAGAAAGGAATATCAGTAAACGGTAAAAAAATAGAGGAATATTTTTCGGTTCTTGCTTATCGCGAAAAGATAATGTCTCCATTGAAGAAATCAAATTTGGGAGATGAGTTCCCAACAACTATCGTGGTAAAGGGTGGTGGATTAGCCGCGCAAGCAGAAGCAATAAGACATGGATTGGCTCAAGCCTTGGTTGAATTAGATAAGGACCTAAGGTTAACTCTAAAAAAATCTGGTTATTTAGCTCGTGATCCGCGAATGCGTGAGCGTAAGAAATTTGGATTAAAAAGAGCTCGTCGCGCTCCACAATGGCGCAAGCGTTAAACTATTTTGGAATAATGCGATGTTGAAAGAAATCATCGATAATTTCTATTTAGAAAATAATCGAGATAATTATGCTCAGAAAAGATTTTATGTAACAGATGCTGGTCGATGTCCCAGAAGCGTTTTTTTTAAATTTAAACAAGCACCATGTCGAGATTTAGAACCAAGAATTCTTAGACTTTTTGATCACGGAAATTATATTCATGAATTAATTATTAAAGCATTATCCGGTCAAAATGTTTTAAGAGGAGATGAAATTAATATTCCGGCTAATAATTTAATCTCGGGACGAGCAGATGCCTTGATTCAAGTTAACGATCATGATTATGTGGTAGATATTAAAAGCATCAATAGTATGAGTTTCAGAACCTTGAATAAACCCTCCGAAGAATATATTTATCAACTTCAACTCTATCTTCATTTTTTCCAAATAAAACAGGGGATTCTGCTTTACGTAAATAAAGATACTCAAGATCTGAAAGAATTTTTAATAGAATACGACACAGATTTATGCCATAAATTGCTTGATGATCTAGAAAGATTGGGTTTGAAGATACAAGCTAACCAGGTCCCAGAACGTTTAAATGATTGGCCAAGTAATTCACAATGCCGATATTGCCAGTATAAAGAAGTTTGTTCCATGGTGGGAGCTGCTCAAGTAAGTTGGGATGACTTTAAGGAAAGGATTGGAAATTACGAGGAAAGTATTAAAAACGGTGAATCTAAAAAACAACTTTTTTCTTGATTTTTCAAAATATTCTAATTATGGCCTTACGGCCATTTTTTGTATTGACGAAATATTGCAAATGTTTTATAATTGGATATCTTAGTTCGCTGTGTAAGGGGGAATGGGCATGAGGCTGTTCAGGGTTCCGGAGAGTGGGATTCCGCATGGATTCAGCACAGTCGATGCTGGAAACATGAAGGACGATTCCTGCGGGCAGAGTGCGTTTCTACGCGCCCTGGGAGCGCCATGGAGGAGAACTCACCTTCTCCCGAGTCGAGATGGGGTGCCCAGTATCTGTATGGGCAACGAGAGCAATATGGAACGAGGCGACGGGATCATTGTCACAGAGCGGCAACATGCATTGACGATGCTTCCGGGGGATTGTCCGGTAGTCTACATTGCAGCAATCCCGGCATTGGTCATGGTCCATGGGTCTCTCGATGCTCTCTGGAGGGGGGCATTGCAGGCGGGACTGCTTGAAATGCAACGGCTTGGCTTCGCGCCAAGCCAGATGCAAGCCTTGATCGGGCCGGGGATCCGTCCGTGCTGCTATCGATTCTCGATGAATCATCCTCAAATCGAAGTTCTCGCAACAAGAGGGGAATGGTCTTCAGCCATGCATACGCAAGGGGGGGAATTCGTCTCGATTGACTTGCATGCGTATATCGTATCGGTGCTCGCAAGGTCGGGTATCGAGAAGATCGCATGGTCTTCTGTGTGTACGTGCTGTGGTCGAGACGAGCAAGCTGGTGGACCGCTCTTCTTCTCGCATCGGCGATCTGTTGTAGAGGGCAGTCAAGAGGGCCGCTTCATGGCGGCCGGCTGGCTCCTCTGAAACAAAGGGGTTGGGTTCTGGGAGAGGCTTAAAGGTGCTTAATTGCGCCTGGCCTCTCCCTTCTTTATTTGCGCAAAGCTTTATTTTAAGATAAGATTAAACAGTTAATTTTAATAAAATATGCCTGATAAATTTATTATTCATGGCGGAAAGCCTTTAGAAGGAGAGATTATTACTAATGGTTATAAAAATGCTGCAGGGGCAATTTTAACGGCAACATTGCTGACAGATGAAGAGTGCATTATAGAGAATATTCCCTTAATAGATGATATCCTAGATGTTATCGGAGTCTTGGAAGGATTAGGATTGAAAACAGAATGGCTTGATTCTACTACTCTAAAAACAAAAAACATTTCTCTCGATCCTGAAAAAATGGATTTTGATAGAGCACGTCGAACGCGTTTATCGGTTCTATTTATTGGCGCTTTATTGGCTAGATTAAAATCTTTCCGTATTATCAGACCAGGCGGGGACAGTATCGGATTGAGACCAATCAGTACGCATTTGGAGGCATTGGAAGAATTAGGTGCTGAATTTAGACAGGAAGGTGATTTTTATTATTTCAAAGGAGATAATTTAAGAGGCGGGAGAGTTGTTCTCCAGGAATTTAGCGTTACGGCTACAGAAAATCTTATACTAGCAGCAGTTTTAACACCGGGTGAAACTATTTTAAAAGGAGTTGCCGCTGAACCGCAGGTTCAAGATTTAGGTAAAATGCTTCAGAATATGGGAGCGCAAATAGAGGGGGTAGGGACTCATGACATTAAAATCAAGGGTGTTCCTAAATTAAATGGAGTCAAACATCGTATTATCCCTGATCCATTAGAGGCGGGTACGTTCTTATCGGCGGCAGCTGTCACGCCAGGGACAGTTATTATAAAAGATGTGATCCCGGAACATTTGACTTTATTCTTGGCTAAGATGGAGAAATTGGGTGTAGATTTTGAGGTAGAGGCTGATTCTTTATTGGTCAGACATTCACCTAATCTCAAATCATTGAAATTACAGGCATTGCCCTATCCTGGATTTCCGACGGATTTATTGCCATTAGCAGTCCCCCTCTTAACTCAAGCATCGGGTAAAAGCTTGATTCATGATCCTCTTTATGAGAATAGATTGAGGTATACGAACGAACTTCGCAAAATGGGAGGAGATATTGAAATGGTCGATCCTCATAGAGCTTTTGTTTTCGGTCCGACTCCTTTAGTGGGTGTTACTATCGAATCTAGCGACATAAGAGCGGGCGCAGCTTTAGTGGTAGCGGCTCTTATGGCCGAAGGTACAACTGTGATAGAAGGAGTTAATCAAATTGACCGAGGATATTTTAAGATAGAAGATCGTTTGAATAAATTAGGGGCGGATATCCAGCGTATTAAAGAATAATATTAAAAATATGTTTTCGCGTAAAATTGCTATTGATCTAGGAACGGCTAATTCATTAGTTCTGGTACCAAAGAAGGGTATTGTTATTAATGAACCATCGGTTGTCGCCGTTACTCCTGAAAATAACAGAGTATTGGCAGTAGGATTAGAAGCCAAACAAATGATTGGCCGAACTCCGGGAAGCATTCGTATTTATCGTCCATTACGCGATGGCGTGATCGCTGATTACAGAGTGACTCAATCAATGATAAAGTATTTTATTGATAAATCAGGAGGATCTATTAGCTTCATAAAGCCAGAATTAGTTATTTCAGTACCAGCTGACATATCATCGGCTGAGAGAAGAGCCGTCGTAGAAGCTGCTTTAAGTGTTGGCGCGAGAAGAGCTTATATCGCTAAGGAGCCGATTTTATCGGCTTTAGGGGCTGGTATTCCGATAGATTCTTGTTCTGGTCATATGATTGTTGATATTGGCGGAGGAACATCAGAGGTGGCGGTTATATCCTTAGGAGGAATTGTTACATGTGCTTCGACGCGTGTCGGTGGAGATAAAATGGATGAAGCAATTATCGCATATATTAAGGATAAATATAATTTGGCTACAGGTATTCAGACGGCTGAAGAGGCAAAGAAAAAGATTGGTATTGCGAAAAAAGAAAAGAAAGAAAGATTTCTAGATATTCGTGGTCGAGATATTGCCAGCGGCTTACCTCGAGATATTAAGATTTCATCAAATGAAATACAAGAAGCGATTAGTGAGGTTTTAGAAGAGATTGCTAGATCTATTAGAAGCGTTTTAAGGGATACTCCCCCTGAATTATCGGCTGATATAATGAATAAGGGTATTATCTTGGCTGGCGGAGGCGCATTATTGACAGATATTGATCGTTTTATTGCTGAGAGAGTAAAGGTGCCAACTTTTGTTGCCGAAGAGCCATTATTGTGCGTAATTAAAGGATTAGGAATGGTGTTAGATAATTTAGATCTTTATAAAAAAAGTATTGTCGGAGGGAGATGAATAAATTAATGCCTTTCGATAAACAACAAGAATTCTTAAGGCAAGAGATATCGCTCAACCGATTATCGCATGCTTATTTATTTACGGGAGAACCTGGTGCCGGGAAAGAGAAGATTTCCGAGTGGTTTATTGGGCAGTTACGGGAGAATCAAAAAAATGGAGAAAACTTTTATTCTTGGCGGATCCATCCAAATGTTTCCGAAGATAATAAATCACAAATTATCAGCATTGATCAGATTCGAGATATTAAGCATCGTACGGATCTCAAATTAGGCAATCAAGAATATCAGGTTATTGTTATTCACAATGCCCAGACAATGAATATTTATGCTCAGGATGCTTTGCTTAAGGTGCTAGAAGAACCAAAAAATAGAACGATTTTTATTCTGTTGAGTAATAATCTTAATTCCCTAAGGTCAACTATAAGTTCTCGTTGCCAGATAGTTTCTTTTCCAGCATGGGGCTTTCAAGGGTCAGTTGATTGGTTGATAGGACAGGGTAGTGATCAGAATAGCGCCGAAATAATTGCTTTAATCGGGCATGGGTGCATTGATTATATGGTAGAATTGAGAAACCATCCGGAAATGATTAAAGATAAGATGCTAGAGTGGCAATCCATTCAAGGATTGCAGGAAAGATCTTTAGGAGACAGGTTCCAAATTGCAGAACGTTTAGCCAAACAAGAAGATATATCAATCATTCTAGAAATATGGTTAGTCTATTGGCGGGCTGCCTTGTTGACCCATGTTTTTAAATTAAAAATTTATCAGAATATATTTCCACAATATGACTTGAATAGAATAGTTAATATTGTTGAACAAATTGAAGAGATAAGTTCAAAGTATAGAGGTGCAAGCTTAAATAAACGTCTAGCGTTAGAACAAATTTTAATTTCTTTTGATTATGCCTAATTTACAAATTGTTGAAAATATTAAAGATAATCTTGAAAAATCGATAGTATTTTTCCAACAAGAATTGAATAAATTACATGCTTCGCGCATAACGCCTTCTTTAATTGAAGATTTAAAGGTTTCTATTGCTGGCCAAGACATGCTTTTAAAGCAATTAGGATCTATTAACATCAGTGGTGGCAACCAATTAGTTGTTCAGCCTTGGGGCGATGATTATCTTCAACCTATTGAACAAGCCGTTCGCCAGGCTAATATGGGACTTAGCGTAATTGTTGATCAAAAATTACTTAGAATTACGATGCCAGAACTTTCTCAGGAAAGGCGACAAAATCTGACTGTCTTGGTCAACGACGAAGCAAATAAAGCTAAGGCCGTTGTTAGACATTGGTGGCATGACGGTTGGGAGGAAATTCAGAAAGCATTTTCAGACAATCTGATAAGCGAAGACGAGAAATTTAAATTAAAAGAGAAATTGCAACAAATCATTAATGATTACAACGATAAGATAGATCAAATGAAAGACAGTAAACAGGAAGAGATTAAAGGATAATGTTTTTTTATTTTTTAATTGCCATATTAGGGTTGGTTCTCCTAGTTACCATACATGAATTCGGTCATTTTCTGTTAGCCAAGAAGTTCGGCGTACCAGTTGAAGAGTTTGGTATAGGGTTTCCGCCTCGTATTTTCGGCATTAAAATCGGAGCAACTCTTTATTCTTTGAATTTATTGCCATTAGGGGCATTTGTTAAGATTCCTGGATTAGAGGGGTCTTCGGAAGAAAGGATAGAATCTATCCCGATTCATCAACGAGTGGCTATTATGTTGGGAGGAGTTATTGCAACGTGGATTGCAGCTTTTGTCATATTTTCACTAATAGCTGGTATTTGGGGATTATCATTTGCTACTGATGATAATGCTTCAGCGCGAGTTCAAATCATGAGTGTCAGCCCAAATTCACCAGCCGAAGAAGCCGGACTTAAAATGGGCGATTTTATTTTAGGCGCTATAGGCAATGGCAGTGTGGATTTTCAGAACATGGATCAATTAATAACTTTTTTAAAAAATAATCAAGGAAATAATGTTGAGCTGCAAATACAAAGAGGATCGGAATTACTTGCTCTTTCAGCAGAGCTTCGTTCAAATGAAGATGATATAGAAAATGGAGGAACACTGGGCGTTGCAATTGCGGCTGTTAATCAAAGACATTATAAATGGTATCAAGCTCCTTGGGCGGGTTTGCAGGCAACAGCTATACAAACTATTACTATTCCTGTTCTTACGGTAGAAATAATTAGTCGTTTAATCCAAGGCGAAAAAATACCAGGAGCCCGCATGGTCGGCCCAATTGGTATTGTCCAAGTAGCGGGACAACAGGCAGCGATAGGTTGGGATAAATTGCTGTCATTATTAGCTGTTATTGCAATCTATTTTTCAATATTCAATCTTTTGCCATTGCCGGCTTTAGATGGCGGCAGGATTTTATTTCTTGGAATTGAGAAGATAATGGGCCGATCACCTAATCGCGCATTAGAGAATAGAATTAATACAGCATTCTTTTTCTTATTAATAGGTTTACTTATATTTGTTAGCATTAGAGATATACTTTATATTATTCATCCTTCTTAAGACGATATTATGAAGAAAGAACTTATTCCAAAATCTCAAAATTTATCTCAATGGTATACCGATGTTATTATTAAAGCGGAATTAGCTGATTACGCTCCCGTTAAGGGGTGCATGGTGATTCGACCTTACGGATACTCATTGTGGGAGGCAGTCCAGTCGTTTTTGGATCCATTATTTAAATTACAACAAGTTCAGAATGCTTATTTCCCATTGTTTATTCCAGAATCATATCTAGAAAAAGAGAAAGAGCATGTAAAGGGATTCACTCCATATACAGCAGTAGTTACGATAGCAGGAGGCCAGGAGTTAACAGAAAGGTTAATTATTCGACCAACATCTGAAACGATTATGTATGCCATGTACCAGAAGTGGATTAAATCATGGCGTGATTTACCTATTAAAATAAATCAATGGAGCAATGTAGTGCGTTGGGAAAAAAGGACATATCTATTCTTGAGGACATCAGAGTTCTTGTGGCAAGAAGGCCATTGCGCACACGCCAATCACGATGAAAGCATGAAAACAGTGTTATGGGCTCTAGAATGCTATAAAAATATGTATCAAGAGTTAATGGCGATTCATTGCATCGCAGGCTATAAAAGCGATGCTGAAAAATTTGTAGGAGGTAATAAAACACTCACGGTTGAAATCTTAATGCCAGATGGGAAAGCTCTGCAGGCAGGGACTTCTCATGATTTAGGCCAGAATTTTGCAAAAGCCTTTAATTGGACAGTGCAGGATGAAGAGGGGAATGATCTTCATCCTTGGCAGAACAGTTGGGGCTTATCAACGCGCAGTATTGGAGGATTAATTATGGCTCATGGCGATGATAACGGACTCTTTTTCCCTCCGAATATTGCTCCAATTCAAGTAGTCATCATCCCTATATTCAAAAGCGATAATCAAAAAGAAGTAATGGCATATGCTGAACAAATTAGAGATAAGTTATCTGATTTTAGGGTTAATCTTGATATAAAGAGCGGAGAAACAGCCGGATTTAAATTTAATCAATGGGAAATGAAGGGAGTTCCTCTTAGGGTAGAGATTGGAATCAAAGAGGTTAAAGATAATTCTATAACCATAGTAAGGCGAGATGATTCTAAAAAGGCGATGATTAAATCTTCTGAAATGATCCAAAAAATAAAGGACATATTGGAAGAAATGCAAATAGCTGCCCTATCTAGGCATCGTAAATTTACAGAGGAGAATACTCATGTTGTAGATTCGTATGGAGAATTCAAGGAAATTATGAAGACCAAGAGAGGATTCATAAAAGCCTTCTGGTGCGAGGATGAATCTTGCGAAATCATGATTAAAAAAGAGACGAAGGCGTCTACAAGGTGTTTACCGATAGATGCCGGGGAAAAACGGGGAAAATGTATTTATTGTGGCAAACCTGCTATGCATGAATGGATTTTTGCCCAATCTTATTAATTGAATGATATAATAGATAAGCATGAAAAATTATTTGAATTATTTTTATCAAGATATCGCCATTGACCTGGGTACGGCCAATTCATTGGTCTACGTAAGAGGAAAGGGGATCATTATTAACGAACCGTCAGTCGTTGCACTTAATGAGAAGACTGGACAGATTCTAGCGATCGGCCAAGCTGCCAAAAAAATGGTTGGACGCACTCCTTCTTATATAATTGCTTCAAGACCTCTCGTGAAAGGCGTGGTATCTGACTTTGAGATCACAGAACAAATGCTTCGATATTTTATTCAAAAGGCTCGAGGCAAAAAATGGTTTCCTCATTTTTGGCCGAGGGTTATTATAGGGATCCCTTCTGGAATTACAGAAGTAGAAGAAAAAGCTGTGCGCGATGCTGCTCGTAATGCTGGAGCATATCAAGTTTTTTTGGTTGACGAACCAGTTGCTTCAGCTATTGGAGCAAAGATGCCCATTCAAGAAGCAACGGGCAATCTAATCGTCGATATTGGTGGAGGGACATCGGAAGTGGCAGTTATTTCATTAGGAGGCATTGTTTCCAAAATCAGCTTGAAAACAGCAGGCGATAAATTAAATCAAGACATTATTGATTACATTCTTGAAGAATATCGTTTAATTATTGGAGAACAATCCGCCGAAAAAACTAAAATTAGAATTGGTTCGGCCATTCTTCCTAGCCAGAATGAAGAAATGCCCATTCGAGGGAGAAATATAGTAACCGGATTGCCGGAAGAAATAATTATTTCTTCAAAAGATATATATCAAGCATTGAAAAAATCAGTAGAAGAAATTGTAATGGCCGTTAAAGATACTATCGAAATGACTCCTCCGGAATTATTAGCAGATATCATGAGTGACGGTATTCATCTGGCGGGCGGGGGAGCCTTCTTAAGAGGATTAGATCAATTGATCATGAAAGAAGTTAAAATGCCTGTCAAGATTATAGAAGATCCATTGACAGTCATGGTTCGAGGAGCTGGGGCAATTCTAGAAAGTCTCGATGAACTAAGAGAAGTTTTAATTGAAGAGAAAGAATTAGAACCGCCCAAATGATTTTTTAGCGATTCTTTAGAATAAGGGCTTGTAATATTTTGTCGAAATCTCCTTTCATTACATCTTCTAAATTTTGCCAACTCTTTTTAGCGCGATGATCAGTAATTTGGTTGCGCGGAAAATGATAAGTTCTTATTTTTTCAGATCGTTTTCCTGATCCTATTTGATCCTTTTTATTTTTTCTAGTTTTTTCTTCTTGCCTTTCTAATTCTTGATGGGCCAATTGTGCCTTCAGAATTTCTAAAGCCAAGTCCTTATTTTTTTGCTGACTACGGCTAGATTGGCAACTTACTGTTAATCCGGATGGAATATGTGATAAGCGAACGGCAGTTTCTCTTTTATTTACATTTTGTCCACCTGGGCCAGAAGACCTAAAGAAATCAATTTTAATATCATTTTGATTGAGCTGGATAGAATAGGTATTCTGCTGTGAGTAGACAGCGACGGTAACGGTCGAAGTTTGAACGCGGCCGGCCTTTTCAGTACTAGGAATCCTTTGTACGCGATGTGTTCCCCCTTCATATTGCATCTTATGCCAAGCTTCTTCATTAATAATACGAAAGCCTACTTTTCTGTATCCACCAAGACTTGTTTCATTTTGATCGAAAACCTCAACAGGCCATTTATTTTTCAAGGAATAACGATAATAGGCATGGAAAAGATCTCTAGCAAAAAGAGCGGCTTCTTCGCCGCCAGTGCCAGCGCGGATTTCGATAATAATGGCCGAAGCCTTCATTTTTTTCTACGCCCAGATTTGTCTCCTTTTTTTGCTAAGCGAGCTTGAAATTTCTGAACCTGTCCTTGGACATCTATAAATTTCTGTTCACCAGTATAAAATGGATGACAAAAACCGCATATTTCAGTTTCAATATTTTTAGCCGTAGATCCGATAGAGAAACGCTTGCCGCAAGCACAAGTTACTTGTGCTTCTGATGTATATTGAGGATGGATATCCTTTTTCATAATGTTCTCAGCTTATCAAAATATTATTTAAAATCAAGTTTTATAAACATATCTTATTGATTCTTATGATAATTTATGCTATCTTAGCTGAGGAATATTAACGCCAAGTTGTAATTAAGCGACTGGCCGGCTTCTTTTGAGGCCGTTCTTCATTTTTCTAAGATTTCTTAAAAGCATGAATAATAATCAAATTGATGAAAAGCTAATAAAAAGCATGATGGATGCTGGGGTGGAATATGGACACCGTAGCGCGCGTTTGCATCCTAAGATGAAACCTTATATCTCAGGGATGAAAATGGGGATTTACTTGATTGATTTAATACAAACAGCTGAAAAATTAAAAGCATCATTAGAGTTTTTGCAAAGCATTAAAAAAGAAGGAAAACAAGTATTATTTGTGGGCACTAAAATTCAAATTCGTAAATCTGTCGCAGAAATAGCTCAGAAGTGTAACATGCCTTATGTGCATGAGCGTTGGTTAGGTGGAACTTTGACAAATTTTAAAGTTATATCCCGCCGCGTTAAAGAATTGATTGAGAAAGAGGAAAAGCGCGATAAAGGCGGATTCGATCATTATACTAAGAAAGAAAGGTTGGTTATCGACCAAGAGATTGAAAGGTTACGGAAAAATTTTCAAGGATTGAAGATGATGAAAGAATTGCCAGCAGCTGTCTTTATTTTTGATTTAGATAAAAATGAATTAGCTGCCCGAGAAGCACTTCGTAAAGGGATAAAATCAATTGCTCTTGTAGATACGAATCTCAATCCTACCATTGTTGATTATCCTATTCCTGCCAATGATGATGCGCTTTCAAGTGTTGCTTTTATTCTGGAAGAAGTTAAAAAGATATTTAATTAATATGTCATTAGACCAAATTAAAAAATTAAGAGAAGAAACAGGCATTGGTGTATCTGAATGCAAGGAAGCGTTAGAAGAATCGGGAGGTGATATAGAAAAAGCCAAAGAAATATTAAAGAAGAAAGGGAGGGAGATTGCAGTTAGTAAATCAATGCGGAAAACCAATCAGGGCCTAGTCAGTAGCTATATTCATGCAAACGGGAGAGTGGGAGTACTGCTTGAAATGAGATGCGAATCTGATTTTGTTGCTAAATCTGAAAAATTTCAGAATTTAGTCCAGGAAATAGCAATGCAAATTGCGGCTATGAACCCTATTTATGTCACACAAGGAGATATTCCTGAACAAATTTTAAAGAAAGAGAAAGAAATTTATTTGGATCAAATGAAAGATTCTGGTAAACCAACAGAAATGTTTGATAAAATTGTTTTGGGGAAGTTAGAAAAATGGTATGCTGAAATAGTATTATTGCAGCAAAAATGGATTAAAGACGATAGCAAGCGTATCCAAGATTTGATAGATGAATTGATTTCACAGCTGGGTGAAAAAATAGAAGTGAGTAACTTTGCTCGTTTTGAGATATAATCTTTATGGATTATCAAATTGGTCTTTATTTGATAGTTATTTCCAGCATTGTTGGTTTAATTGTTATAGTGTGGGATAAATTTTATCGGTTCAATCAAAACGAAGATTTTTCCAAATCATCATTATCGGAGAGTAATATGTTATCTCCAAAAAAATTCCTAGAAGAACCTAGATTACGGGCAGACTTTTGGGATAGAATAAACAGGAATCATTAAAAAGCCGCCTTAGCTTAGTGGTAAAGCAGTGGTTTTGTAAACCACAGACGCGGGTTCAATTCCTGCAGGCGGCTCCATTAATATGCATGAATCGGATAGATTGAAATCAGTTATCGGTCTTGAAATCCATGTTCAATTAAGGACATTGAGCAAAATGTTCTGTGCTTGCGCTAATGATCCAAATGAGACAACACCCAATGTAAATATATGTCCTATTTGTCTCGGACATCCTGGAACTTTACCAACAGCTAATGCTGAAGCCGTAAAAAAAGTAGTTCAAGTAGGTTTGGCTTTAAATTGCGAAATTTCCAGTAAATCTGAATTTACTCGCAAAAGTTATTTTTATGCTGACCTACCTAAAGGATATCAGATTTCTCAATCAGATAACCCCTTATGTTCTAACGGATTTTTAAATATATCTAACCGAAAAATAAGAATACAAAGGATACATCTAGAGGAAGATACTGGTCGCCTTGCGCATGAAAAGGGGATATCATTGGTTGATTTTAATAGAGCAGGATTGCCTTTAATGGAATTAGTGACAGAACCGGATTTTTGTGACGGAAAAGAAGTCGATGAATTTTCGCGAGAGCTTCAATTAATTTTAAGATACCTTAATGCATCTGATGCTGATATGGAAAAAGGAGAGATGCGCATTGAAGCCAATGTTTCCGTCCAACCCGAAAAAGACATTCACGCTTCTGGCACTAAGGTCGAATTGAAAAATATAAATTCTTTTCATGCAGTCCGAAATGCTATTGATTATGAGATCGCGAGACAGTCTGATCTAATTAATTGCGGGAAAAAGGTTGCGCAGGAAACACGAGGATGGGATGGTCAAATAACTATTTTGCAGAGGAAAAAAGAGATTGCCCAAGAATATCGTTATTTCCCTGAACCTGATTTGCCTCCAATAAGGTTAAGCGAAAAAGAAATTGAGGATATTAAAAATAATTTACCAGAATTACCAGAGATTAAGAGGCAAAGGTTTGCTAAAGAATATTTTTTTGTTGATTCTGCATCAGAATTTCGTTCTGAAAGCGGTGATTTTGAATCGTTGATTCGTGATATTAATCTTGGTTATTATTTTGAAAAAACGGCTAGCGAACTTTTATCTTGGATGAAAGATGAAAAAATAAGTCATGATAAATCAGGAATATTAATAAAGCTTCTTTTAAATTATTTAACGACAGATCTTAAGAGCATGCTCAATGGAGTGTCGATAAATGACATTAAAATCACACCAGAGAATTTTGCTGAATTGATCATATTGATATTTCAAAATAAGATATCTTCTCGCATCGCTAAAGATGTTTTAAGAGAAATGTTCAATACTGGTCGAGATCCTTCACATATTATTGAAAGTAAAAATTTAGCTCAAATCAATGATGAATCAGCGATAAGACCGCTTGTTTCAGAGATTCTATCAGAATATCCGAAATTAAAAGATGATTACAAAAAAGGGAAACTATCAGTTATGCAATTTTTGATCGGGCAATTAATGAAGAAAACAAGAGGAACGATAGAGCCTGACTTGGCTAGAAAGATAACGGAAGAAGAATTGAATAAATCTTAATTCATTAGGAATTTTTTGATAATCTGCTCGGATTCTTCTTTATTATTAATCCAGGAAATCCGAGAGTCTTTTTTAAACCATGCCATCTGATGCTTGATTAATTTCATACTATCGCTCACGATCCCTTGTGACATTTCTATTTGATCGATTCTCCCCTGCAAATAGAAAGCAACCCATCGATATTCTAGCCCGAAACTCTCAAGCCTTTTCCACGATATCCTTTGTTTGTTTAGATTCTTAATCTCATTAATTAAACCTTTTTTGATTCTGGAATCTAATCTTTCCTCAATATTTTTTCGTAATTGCTCCAAAGAGGAATTTAATCCAATAAACAGAGTCTGAAACCGAGGATTTTTTTTCAACTTTGGCACTTTTCCTAATACTTTAGCTATTTCAATAGCCCGGATTAAACGCCGTGGATTTAAGGGATCTATTTTTGAAATATAACTTGGGTCTAAATTTTGTAATATTTCTAAGAGTTCATCAGTTTTTTTTTGAGATAATTCCTTTCTCAAGGAACTATTTCTCGGAACAGATGGAAAACACCATCCTTCAGTAATAGCATAAATATATAAAGGCGATCCACCGACAAGAAATGGCAGTTTCTCTTTTTTGAGTATTTTATTAATCGCTATATAGGCTAATTTTTGATAGCGAAAAATATTAAAGTCAATTCGGGGAGATGCGACGTCTATTAAATGATGTTCTATCCCGCACATTTCCTGTTTTGTAATTTTATTAGATCCTATATTTAGTCCTTCATAAACTTGCCGAGAATCGGCTGAAATAATTTCACCATTAAATTTCAGGGCCAGCTTAACACCAAAATTACTCTTCCCGCTAGCAGTCGGGCCAAGGATAGTTATTATTTTCTTTTTGCTTATTGACGACATCATCTTTTATTATAGAATAAAATTAGGATCGGGACAGCATAAGGAGGCGAGCTATGGGGTGGATTGCCTGGTACTTTGTGCCAGATGTGTGGCTATGCTCCCAAGTATCTCAGGGAGGATCGTGGGAGCCAATGCTGTTGACCATCGGGTCAGCCATAATCAACTCAGTGGCACCGATAGTGATTTCCGCGTTTTTGGTCTTTATGAGCCAGAAACTGGGAGTCTCGTCCGTCATCAAGAAGCGCATCGACATGGCTTTGGCACACCAGGAGGGTAATGGGCGGCGAATGGTAGAATACTTGAGAAGATATCGATACAAGTATGTGATTATCTTCTTACTGAATCTGATACCATTCGTCCCATATGTGACTGCCGGGACGATCTTCTATGCGGTCGCTACGAAGAGTGTCCGTGCGTCGATCGCTATCTCTGTCGGAGCAATCGTGAAAGTGGGCATCCTGACGGCGATCGTGACAATCGTCCGATTGATGAGTGGGTAGAGGGGGCTTGTTCTGAGGTAGAGACAAGCCCCTTGCTCCATATATCGCCAAATAATCCCCAAGGATGTGCATTGATTATATGAACATTTACTATTTGACCAATCAAATCTCTATGATTACTCTTGACTTTAACTTTCTTATGAGCTCGAGATCTTCCGATTAGATATTTTTCTGATTTGTGCATCTCAATAATTAAAACAGGCAGTATGCTATTAATATAAAATTGATTATTTTTTAGAGCTGTCTTTTTTAGAATGTTATTTAATATTTTTTCACGCCGCCCTTTTTCTTTATTTGAAACATTATCATGCAACGATCCTGCCACTGTAAATGGGCGGGGAGAATATCGAGAGATGTAGGCCATATCAAAACCAATTTTTTTCATTAAATAACCGGTTTTTAAAAAACGCCATTTATTTTCTCCTGGAAACCCAACAATAATATCTGTTGATATTGCTATTTTTGATTCCAGCCCAATACGATGTTGTTGAAAAGCATCACGAACTTTCTTTATTTTCTTCATATAATCATTTGGAGTATAAGATCGGTTCATCTTGTTCAGAATATGTTTATCTCCTGATTGCACGGGAAGATTGAGATATGGAGCTATTTTTTTAGATTTAGCCATAACCTTGATAACGCGATCTGAGAAATCTTTTGGATGGGAAGATGTAAAGTATAGCCAAAAATCTCCATGTAGATTGTTAATTTTGCTTAATAAGAGGGCAAAATCGATAACAAAATCATTCGATAAATCCTGATAACTGTTCACATTCTGCCCTAAAAGCCAAATTTCTTTAAATCCGCGTTGAATTAATGATTTTATTTCTTCAATTATTTCTTGAGCGGGGCGGCTATATTCTCTTCCGCGAGTATAGGGAACTACGCAATATGTGCAAAAATTATTACACCCAGTCATTATAGGAACATATGCTTGGAATGGGGACAGATTTTTTGGTTTTGACAGCAAATAATGTGCGTTTGCTTCAAATAATTCATCTATCTTACAAACTATATCAAAAGTTTTAAGAAAAGATTTTTGCTCTGGGTGATTCAAGAAGCAACCTGTTAATATTGATTTTAACTCTTGCTTATTTTTTTTTAATTTAATTATCATCTGCACTAATCCATGCACGCGGTGCACAGCTGATTTTCTGATCGAACACATATTAACCAGTATCAAATCAGCTTTCCATATTTCATTTGTGTGGACATAACCTTTTTTTTCTAATAATCCTGCAATGCGTTCAGAATCAGATATGTTCATCTGACAACCAAAAGTTTCGAGAAAGTATAGAGGATTATCTGATCTATTCTCTAAAATCATTTAAGTTTTATCTTTGATTCTATTAGAGAGTAGTTTTATGAATTCTTCTATCTTCAAGACAGATAAATCTGGCTTATGCCTTTCGCGGACACTAACTGTATTATTTTGAATTTCTTTATTACCAACGACTACGATAAACGGAATTTGTTGTTCTTCTGATTGTAATATTTTTTTATTGACTGTTTTAGCTTCATTATCTATGGCAACTCGAAAAGATTGCTTGCTAAGTTCATGAGAAATTTTTTGAGCATATTCAATATGACGATCTGCGATAGGAATAATCATAACTTGCGTGGGGCTGAGCCAAAGAGGGAATTGTCCTCCATAGTGTTCAATCAAAACACCAATGAATCGCTCTAGGGCGCCAAGTAATGCTCGATGGATCATAATTGGTCTTTCAGATTTACCATCTTTATTCGTAAAAGAAAGATCGAATTTTTCGGGTAAATTAAAGTCAACTTGGATAGTCGTGCATTGCCAACTGCGCCCGATAGAATCTTTAATTTTGATATCTATTTTTGGACCATAAAAGGCGCCACCAGCCTCGTCAATCTGGTAATTAATCTTCTGTTTGTCGAGGGTCTCTCGTAAGATATTAGTGGCCTTATCCCAGATTTCTTTACTCCCTATATATTTTTCAGGACAAGTTGAAAGGTAAATATCATATTCTTTAAACCCAAAATCCCCCAATATTTCTAAAGCCAAATCTAGAGTGTTTTTGATCTCACTTGGTAATTGCTCAATTGTACACCATATATGAGCATCGTCTTGAGTGAATCCTCTGACTCTAGTTAGACCATGCAGGACACCCGATTTCTCATATCGATACACTGTACCCAATTCAGCATAACGTATAGGTAAATCTCTATAACTGCGAGGCTTATTCTGATAAGCCAAAATATGAAATGGACAATTCATCGGACGTAATTGATAATCATCGTTTTCTTCTTCAGAAATTTCCTGTAAATGCATAGCAGGAAACATACTTTCGCGATAAAAATCAGCATGTCCGGATGTTTGCCATAAATTTAAACGGGCAATATGAGGCGTATCTACCGATTGATATCCATTCTCTAAATATTTCTCAAATACAAAATTTTGAACAATTCTTTTCAGCATAGATCCTCGCGGAAGCCAAATAACTAAACCTGGGCCGAGCTTGTCATCAAATTGGAATAATTCTAGTTTTTTTCCGATCAAACGATGATCTCTTTTTTGGGCTTCAGACAATTGATTAAGAAATACATCGAGTTTTTCTTTAGAGGCCATAGCGTAACCATAAATTCTCTGAAGCATAGAATTTTTTTCATCTCCTCGCCAATAAGCTCCGGCAATCGAATGGAGGTGAAACGATTGAGGATCTATCTCTGCTGTGGATGATATATGCGGTCCGCGGCAGAGATCCACAAAATCACCTAGTCGATAAATATTAATTTCTTCATCAGGCAGTTCATTTATTAATTCTATTTTATAAGGCTGATTGCTGAAAATTTTCAATGCTTGATTACGATCTACTGTCTCTTTTTCAAATAATAGGCCTTGTTTAATGATCTTTTTCATCTTGTCGGTAATGACCTGCAAGTCATCTGGTGCGATACTTCGTTTTAGATCGATATCATAATAAAATCCATTTTCAATGCTTGGTCCAATTCCAAATTTTATATCAGGATAAAGTTCCTGAAGTGCAGCAGCCATGATATGAGAAAGCGAATGTCTTATTATCTCTAAATCCATACTTTAATCTCGAACAATTAATTCTTCGGCTGATTCTCCGATCATTTGGAGGGATCCGTTGCGATGATCAACCCGTCCTTTAATGAGGACGATATTACCCTCTATGAATATTTTAGCATAACTATCTAGAACGCGAGGAAATATAACAATCTCCATTTTATCAGTTAAATCTTCTAATTCAACAAACATCATTCTTTCATTATTTTTGGTAATAATACGATTGATTTTATTTATAATTCCGCCAACTCGAATCATTTTACCGACTAATGACTCATTAATATCTTTCAGAGGCGTCGTTATCTTTGCCAACATTTTTTCATATTGGTTCAAAGGATGAGCACTGATATATAAGCCGAGCAATTCTTTTTCCCAATTTAATTTATCTAAAACGGTAATAGCATCTCCTTGATGAAAATTAATAGATGGTTTCAGTGTTATGTTTTGGAAAAGGCTTGCCTGCTGGTTCAACCCCTGTTTTTTGATTTCCTGGGCGCAGTCCATAAGATTTTTGATATTATTCACTATTTTACCCCGCTCGATTAAACTATCGAAAACGCCTGCCCTGGCCATGCTTTCAAGGGATTTCTTATCAAGCCCGTAATGGCAAGTTCGCGTTATAAAGTCTTCTACGGATTTGAAATATCCATTTTGTTTTCTTTCACTAATGATTTGTTCAATTATTTTTTGACTTACATTTTTAATAGCTGATAATCCAAATCGGATGAATTTTTCTTTAGACACTACGGAAAAAGTAGAAAAACTTTCATTGATGTCGGGCGGTAAAATATCAATGCCAGACCGGCGGCATTCTTGGATTAAAAAGGAGATCTTTTCATTATTCCCAGAATGAGAAGTAAGCAATGATGACATGAATTCCAAGGGATAATGAGCTTTTAAATAAGCAGTCTGATAGGCGATAGTAGCATAGCTGGTAGCGTGGGCCAAATTAAAACTATAGCTGGCAAAAGGGATGATCCAATCCCAAATCTCACTGGCTATTTTTTCTGAGATTTTATTATTAATCATTCCTTGGATAAATTTGTCATGTTGTTTATCCATAAGATCTTTTTTCTTTTTACCAATAGCTTTTCGTAAAGTATCAGCCTCTGAAAGAGTAAAGCCAGCCATGCGATGAGCGATTTGGATAATTTGTTCTTGATAAACAGCAATCCCATAAGTATTTGATAGAATTTCTTTTAAATCAGGGTGAAGATATTCAAATTTTTCGCGACCGTGCTTGCGAGCAATATATTGAGGAATGAATTGCATGGGGCCGGGGCGGTATAAGGCGACCATAGCAATAATATCTTCAAACAGATTTGGCTTTAATTGTTTTAAATTGCTTTTCATACCACTACTTTCTAATTGAAAGACGCCAGTTGTTTCAGCCTTCTGCAATAATTGATAGGTTTTTTTATCATCATACGGGATCGATTCGATATCTAAATCTATTTTATGAATAGCGTAAATTCGGCGCAAAGTTTCTTCAATAATAGTTAAGTTACGCAATCCTAAAAAGTCCATCTTCAATAACCCCAAGGCTTCAACATATTCCATACTGTATTGAGTGACGATATTTTCTTTCTTCTGAGGAGCTAATTGTAAAGGAATTATTTCAGAAAGAGGCCGATCCGCGACGACTACGCCGCATGCATGCGTTGAGGCATGGCGGGCCGTTCCTTCGATCTTTTTAGCTAAATCGATCAGACGATGAACCTGTTCATCTGTTTCATACTTATCCCTTAATTCCTTAACAGAATTAACTGCTTGAGACAAATTCATATTAAAAGGAACACTCTTGGCAATCTGATCGCAAAAACTGTAATTATAACCGAGGGCTCGACCGACATCCCTAATAGATCCTCGGGCAGCCATTGTTCCAAAAGTAATAATTTGTGCAACGCGATCTCGACCATACTTATTCGAAACATAATCAATCACTTCATCTCTGCGATGATCAGCAAAGTCGATATCGATATCTGGCATAGAAATTCTTTCTGGATTTAAGAATCGCTCAAAAATTAAATTATGTTTCAATGGATCAATGGTCGTGATATTTAATAGATACGACACAAGTGATCCAGGGGCGCTCCCGCGACCTGGTCCGACGACGATATGTTGATCTTTAGCCCATTTGATAAAATCATAAACGATCAGAAAGTAAGAAGCGAAATTCATTTTACTGATTACCGATAATTCGTATTTAAGTCGTTCTTCAATTTCAGTAGTTGTTTCTTTAAATTTTTCTTTTATTCCCTGTTGGCATAATTTACCCAAATAAGAATTTTCTTCTTCTCCGTCAGGAGGTTCGAATTTAGGAAGTCTTAATTTATCCAAGTCAATTTTAACATGACATCGGTCGGCAATTTTTGAAGTATTATCTATGGCCTCAGGATATTCTTTGAATATTTCAATCATCTCTTCCGGGGAAGCCAAGTAAGAACTGCTTCCTGCCATAGTCATGCGATTTGTCGTTTCGATATTTGTATGAGTATTAATCATTAACAAAATTTCCTGAGCTTCTTCGTCTTCCGGTTTCAAATAGTGAACATCATTTGTGGCGACAATAGGGATTTTAGTTTTTTCTGAAATCTTTGCTAAATGGCGATTTATCTCTAATTGTTCTGGGAAACTTGGGCAATGTTGAATTTCTAAATAAAAATTACCGACACCAAATATCTCTTGATATTCTAAAGATTCGGCTTCGGCTTCAGCTAAGCGTTTATTGAGAATTAATCTCGGGATTTTACCTTGAGCGCAACCGGAAAGAGCGATGAGTCCTTCATGATATTTCTTTAATAAATCTTTATCCGCTCTCGGTTTGTAGTAAAATCCTTTCAAATGAGATTCGGTTACTAATTTTATTAAATTTTGATATCCTGTTTTATTTTCAGCCAGTAAAGTCAAATGATAATAAGTCTTATCATCAACTTGTTTTTGATACATTGACCCGTTAGCAATATAAACCTCGCATCCTAAAATTGGCTTTATGCCTTTTTTAATAGCTTCTTGGTAAAACTGTATCAGACCGTAGAGATTCCCATGATCAGTCAGGGCGATTGACTCCATTCCCAGTTCTTTGGTGTAATCCAAAAGTTCGGGAATTTTTGGTAACCCATCTAATAAACTATAATGAGAATGAACGTGAAGATGGACGAATTTCTTCATTTAATTAAACTTTGATAGCGGGCGCTTCGGAGAATGATACCATCTTCAAGAATAGCATCGCGCACAATCAAATATTTCGCGATAAAAGCTTCTTCTAGATTAACATTGCCTAAAATCAATACTTTCATTAAGTCAACTGATCCTTCGATAGCTGACTTCTGAAGATTAAGATTTCCATTAATAACGGCTTGTCGCAAATAGAGATTTCCTTCAATAGTTAAATTGTCATGTCGTGATTCTTGTATGCGACTGCCGATTAAATTAACATCTTGTCCTATTCTTGCCTTTGCCAGGCTAACGAAACCATTATTGATTAATTGATTAAAATTGAGGTTGTCTTTAATTTGAGATCCGACTAAATTGACAACGCCTCTAACGGTAGCTTGCTCCAGACTGACTGAACCGAGCACAGCTGCTTGATCCAGAAAAACTGATCCCTTGATAATGGTATGACTCATGTCCAAATCTCCGTCAATAATGACACCTCTCAATGAAATAGTTCCCAAGACCGTAGCTCCTTTAAGATTAAGCCCAAAATCTACTTTTCTTTCAGCTAACGAAAGGAACGGTAAAACTTTATAACTGAAATCTGCCGGACGCTCTTCATCGTGTGCCTGCTTTAATTCTTTCTCAATATCTTTACGCATTAAGACGGCAGTAGCCTCAAGGGGATGGCTTAAAGAAGACGTTTGGTTATTTTCCATTTTATTTCTAAAAGGTTAAAATAAATAACGATAACTAATGTCATTATAATGCAAATTAAGTCTTTTGACAAACAAAGTCCAAGTCTTGCCTTAGAGCAGAAAATGATGATCAGGCGGTCCCTAGTTGCAGGAATAGACGAGGCTGGTCGCGGAGCATTAGCCGGTCCAGTTGTAGCAGTGGCAGTTTGCCTGACCAGGTCTTTTCTTAATAAAAAACTACCTTCTATTTTATATCAAGTACGCGATTCCAAAAAGTTAAGTGCCAAAAAGCGAGCAGAAATATTCACGGCCATAACTTCTATCTCAGAAATAGAATGGGGAATAGGAGTTGTTTCAGAAAAAACAATTGATGAAATTAATATTTTAGAAAGCACAAAATTAGCCATGATTGAGGCATTGGATAACTTACCGAATCAACCGGATGCCATTATTATTGATGGAAATTTTAAGATCGATAAAAATATTAAACAATCTTCTATCGTTAAAGCCGATCAAAAAATAATGTCTGTGGCAATAGCTTCAATTTTAGCTAAAGTTACGCGAGATAAAATAATGATAGGTTATCATTCCATTTATCCTGGATATCATTTTGATCGCCACAAAGGATATGGCACGAGATTGCATTATCAAGCAATCTCGCAATATGGTTCATTGCCAATACATCGGCATAGTTTTAGATTAAGGGGGGCTTGGCAAAAAGATTAATATTTGATAGAGTTAAGAGTCTTATGGCTGTTCCAAAACAAAGAAAAACAAAATCGAGACGCGATCAGCGCCGGATGCATTATTACACTCCGGCTCCGAGTTTGGTGAAGTGTCGTAAATGCGGCAAGCCAAAACAGCCACATACGGTATGTCAATATTGTGGATATTATCGCGGTAGGGAAGTGATTGATGTTTTAAAGGATATGGGGAAACAGGAGCAAAAGAAAAGAAAGAAAGAAGAAAAATCTTCTTAAAAAAGGATGCCCTCACGTCATCAAGCTCGTTCTCTAGCTGTTCAAACACTTTATCAGTGGGATTTTTACGGTCTCAAACCAGGAGAATGTTCAGTACACGCTGAGCGTGTTTTATCGGGTGCGCTTGAATTAGTTATTGACGATAAAACGAAAGATTTTTTTCGTGACCTAATCATAGGTGTGGCTGATCATTTATCCGAGATTGATCGATTGATTGTTGAGTCGGCACCAAAGTGGCCGATAGATAAAATGACATTAGTGGATAGAAATATTCTGCGTCTCGGCTTGTATGAACTTCTTTACTTAAATCCCGAAGAGGTTCCTCCCAAAGTTGCTATCAACGAGGCGATAGAACTAGGTAAAGATTTCGGAGGAGTTGCTTCTGGTCATTTTATTAACGGCGTCATAGGCGCCGTTTTCGAGAATATTAAAAAAAAGAAAAATAATGAATGAGCAGGAAGAAATTATTCGTTGGTACGAGAAGGAAGAATTTCAAGAGTTAGAAAAGTGCCTGGGAGTTAACTTTGCTGACAAAGAGATATTAATTCAAGCATTTATCCATCGTTCTTTTTTAAATGAAAATCCTAATTTCCCATTAAATAATAATGAAAGATTAGAATTCTTGGGCGATGCCGCTTTAGAGCTTTCTATTACAGAATATCTTTATAAAAACTACCAGAATCCAGAAGGTGAATTAACACGTTGGCGTGCAGCATTAGTTAATACCAACATATTATCTCAATTGGCTGTGAAATTTAATTTTGGAAAATATCTATTGTCATCTAAGGGAGAAATGGTTACTCAAAAAAGCAATAGTATACTCGCAGATACAGTAGAGGCTTTTATCGGTGCATTATATCTTGATCAGGGTCGGGATGCAGTTGATAAATTTGTGGAAAAAAATCTAGCGGGCATGTTGACAAGTATTATTGATAAGGTAGATTATATTGATCCAAAATCGAAACTACAAGAATTAATCCAGTCTCAAGGGCAAGCTGCTCCTCGTTACCAAATTATAAAAGCCGAAGGTCCTGATCATGATAAAAGTTTCCAAGTAGGAGTTGTGATCCAAGATAAAGTAATAGGAACCGGTATAGGTCGATCCAAGCAAGAAGCTGAGCAGGCGGCAGCTATTCAAGCATTGAATTATTTTAAAAAAGATAGATAATATAACCATGTTAAAAATTCGTTTCTTTAGAACTGGTCGAAAGAACCAACCGTTCTACCGTATAGTAGTAACCGATAGTCGAAATGCACCTCAGGGTGGGAAGTTTATCGAGAAAGTTGGATTTTTTAATCCGTTGACGAAAGAAAAGGGGGTCAATGAAGAGAGGATAAAATATTGGCTCTCAGTCGGAGCCAAACCATCTGATCGGATCCATAATATGTTAGTTGATGCTAAGATTATTGAAGGACCAAAGGTCAATGTGATTAGCAAACAGTTAGTCAAAGATCAAAAAGAATCTGTTAAAGAATCTACTGATCAAGTAGTTCCATCTAATAGTAATGAAGTATCGGTGAAGGGGAATGATTCGAAAGAAGTGAAGGAAAGTCAAGAAGATATTAAAAATGATTCTACTGTTCCAGAAAAAGACAAAAAAGATGTGCAAAGCGAAGCAGTGAAAGGATAATGGTATTTGACAAGGTCGAACCATTAAAGTAGAATTAGAGCCAGTTCTTTAAATGTAAATAATTGATTTTTTAGAATCGCCTTGAGTTTATTCTTTTATTGAGAGTTTGATCCTAGCTCAGGGTGAACGCTGGTGGTGTGGATAAGGCATGCAAGTCAAGGGGCTCCTTCGGGAGCACCGGCAAACGGGTTAGGAACACGTAGGCAACATGCCCCATTCACGGAAATAACTCTGAGAAATCAGAGCTAATGTCCGATAGTCTCAATTGATCGTAAGATCGATTGAGTAAAGGCTTCGGCCGGAATGGGATTGGCCTGCGTTCTATCAGCTAGTTGGTGGGGTAATGGCTCACCAAGGCTATGACGGATAGGGGGCATGAGAGTGTGTTCCCCAACAAAAGCACTGAGAGACGGGCTTTACTCCTACGGGAGGCTGCAGTCGAGAATCTTCGGCAATGGGCGAAAGCCTGACCGAGCGACACCACGTGATTGAAGAAGCTCTGCGGAGCGTAAAGATCTTTTCACTGAGAAGAATCCTTCGGGATGACGGTATCAGTGGAATAAAGGGGGCCCAATTCTGTGCCAGCAGGCGCGGTAATTCAGAACCCCTAAGCGTTACCCGGATTTATTGGGCGTAAAGCGTCTGTAGGCGGTTAAGAAAGTTTTTGGTTAAACACCAAGGGCTCAACTTTTGGAATGCCAAAAAAACTACTTAACTAGAGGCTGTCAGAGGTCAGTGGAACTGATGGTGGAGGGGTGAAATCCGTCGATATCATCAGGAACGCCAAAGGCGAAGGCAACTGACTGGGGCAGTCCTGACGCTCAGAGACGAAAGCGTGGGTAGCAACGAGGATTAGATACCCTCTTAGTCCACGCCGTAAACGATGAACACTGGCTATCGGAAGTGTCGACCCTTTCGGTGGCGAAGCTAACGCGTTAAGTGTTCCG